>VSNK01000409.1 GCA_009774255.1 Faecalicatena sp. | reverse complement strand
ATGCATGGACTATAATATTACAAGTACATATATAGACTAATAAAGACAAGAGGAATACTATGGAAAGCAATGCAGTTTTTTTGGAACAAGTGAACCAATACTATACGGTATGGCAGGAATACAATTCTGTATATGAAGAATGGGCAAAAGCCCATGGTTTATCCGTCAATAGCCTGCTGGTTTTATCTGCACTCCATGACGGCATGGAAGAATGCACGCAGAAAAAAATCAGCCAGAAATGGCGGATACCCAAGCAGACCATAAATGTGGTCCTAAAAGACATGGAGCGCAGAGAATTGGTTGAAATGTTCCCCATGCAGGAAGATAGAAGAAATAAACTGATTCGGTTTACCGAATCAGGCAAGGAATATGCGGATACCATTATTTCCAAACTAAGAAAAGTAGAACTATTTGTAGTAGAAGGAATGAAAATAGAACGTATGAAAGAACGGAATGAGGATACGGCATTATTCGTAAAATTATTCAGCAAAGCAGGAGGTAGAAATGAATAAGCGTGATTTAAGAATCTTTTTTCAATTTGTGCTCCCATCTGTATTGTCTTTCGCATTATCGGGAGTTTATGCGATTGTAGATGGGCTTTTTGTAGGAAACAGTATCGGTGACGTAGGGCTGTCCGCCGTGAACATTGCGTACCCAATCGTTGCAGTCATCCAGGCGATCGGTACAGGGATCGGTATGGGCGGCGCAATCTATTATTCCATCAATACGGCGGAGAAACAGGAGAAAAGGGCCAGGGAGTTTACGGCAGGCGCATTATGGGTTCTGATCCTTTCCAGTATCCTCTTCACATTTTTGATCTTCGTATTAAACAGGCCGCTTTTGAGCTTGTTGGGTGCGGGAGGGGAAATCCTGTCACTTGGGGAAGAATACATTGCCATTATTGCCCTGGGTGCAGCGCTGCAGATCATCGGAACCGGGCTGATCCCGTTTATCCGGAACCACGGGGGCTCCTTCTATGCGATGATCGCCATGATAGCAGGCTTTTTGACAAATATGCTTCTTGACTATGTATTTGTATGGGAATTAGAGCAAGGTGTTGCCGGAGCCGCCATCGCAACGATCATCGGTCAGGGTGTCACGATGCTGATCGCACTGGTTTATTTATTGCGCAAAAAGCAGTTTACGTTACACATTGCGTTTTCAAAGCTGGGAAGGACAGCGGCGGACATCATCAAGGTTGGGATTGCTCCCTTTGGCCTTGCCATGAGCCCGAATATCTCCCTGATCATTATCAACCGTTTCTCCATGTCCTATGGAGGCGAGAAGGCAATCGCCACCTATGCGTGTATTGCCTATATCATCTGTATCATATATCTGATCTTCCAGGGTGTGGGCGACGGATGCCAGCCGCTGCTCAGCCAGTGTTATGGGGAAAAGGATGATACCAGGATGAAAAGCTTCCGGAAAATGGCGTATGCATTTGCCCTGATCTTATCTGTAGCGGGATGCATTGTGATGTTTTTGATGAGGAACAGCTTAGGGACCCTGTTTGGCGCTTCCAGTGAAGTCAATATAGAGATTGCAAAGATCATACCGATCTTTCTGGTTTCTGTGCCTTTTGTCGCAATCATCCGTGTGGCGACCGCAAGCTTCTATGCAACGGAAAAAAGCATGTATTCTTATATTTTAACTTTTATAGAACCTGTTTTTATGCTGGTCCTCATGCTGATCCTGCCGCCTCTGTTCGGAGGCCAGATCATGATCTGGTGGAGTACGGTAAACGCAAGGATTTTGTCCGCACTCTTAGCTTTATTATTAAAACAGCGCGTAGATAAAGAGGATTTGTACAAAGGAGGAGAATTGGTGAAATGATGCAGGAAAAAAATGTTTTAATCTCTTTTCTAAGAAAGCTGGATCAACATCCCTATTGTGTGAAGATTGACCAGGAAGAATATAAGATTGGGGAAGGAGAACCTGAATTTACGGTAAATTTTAAGAAGCCGATCCCGGCGTACTCGCTGATGACGAGTACTTCGCTGGCGCTTGGCAAGGCCTATATGGACGGCGACCTGGAGGTGGAAGGGGATTTGTACCATGCGCTGAACCATTTTTTAGGGCAGATGGGGAATTTTTCTACCGATGAATCCGCACTGAAAAAGCTGATATTTACCTCAAAGAGTAAGAAGAACCAGCAGAAGGAAGTGCGGAGCCATTATGATATCGGCAACGAATTTTACAAGCTCTGGCTGGATGATACCATGAGCTATTCCTGCGGATATTTTCAGAGCGAGGATGATATGCTGACCCAGGTACAGATGGGAAAAGTAGACTATATCCTTAATCTGCTATCTTTTTTTGATTCTGGGAGACCTGTCATGGGGAAAGGCGGAAGAAACCAATGAACTGCTAGGGAAGCTGAACGGGAGGCTCTATCTGATTCAAGGGAACCATGACCGGTTCCTGAAGAATAAGGACTACAATGCCAGCCGTTTTGTCTGGATCAAGCCTTATGGGGAGCTGCAGGATAATAAGCGGAAGGTCATCCTCTGCCACTACCCTATCATGTGTTATAACGGGCAGTATCGTCTGGACGGAAATGGGAATCCTAAAGTATATATGCTCTATGGCCATGTGCATGATACCTATGACCAGCGGCTGATCGAGCAGTTTCAGGAGATTACAAGGAGCAGTATCCGTGAGAATCCGGATGGGGAGAAACGGGCGATTCCGTCGAACATGATTAATTGTTTCTGCATGTATTCAGACTACACCCCGCTGACGCTGGATGAATGGATACTCTGTGACAGGAAAAGGAGAGAAACATTATGTGTGGAAGGTTCTATGTAGACGAGGGGACAGCCAGGGAAATTGAACGGATAATCCGGGGCGTAGATCTGCGGATACAGAAAATGCATACAGGGGATATCTACCCTTCTCAGTCTGCTGGTATTCTGACTTGTCAGAATCAACAGAAAAATCCGTTGTCGGCAGGTTCTGCAGCGGAAAATTCATCGGCATTGGAAATTACAGAAATGCACTGGGGATTCCCGCAGTATCAGAAGAAAGGGCTTCTGATCAATGCAAGAGCAGAGACTGCGCTGGAACGGAGGACATTTCGTGAAAGCGTATTGCACAGGCGCTGTGTGATTCCGGCCAGGCATTTTTACGAGTGGGATTCGGAAAAGAATAAGGTAACATTTTTCAGAGAGGACAGGCCGGTTTTATTTATGGCGGGATTCTATAACTGGTTTCAGGATGAAGAGCGTTTTATTATTCTTACGACACAGGCGAATGCTTCTGTAAGCCCTGTCCATAATCGTATGCCGCTGGTATTGGATGAGGATGAACTTAAAGACTGGGTTTATGATGATAAGTTTACGGAGTATGCGCTTCATAAAACTCCGACAGAGCTTTGGCGGGAACAGGAATATGAGCAGCAGAGATTGTTCCTGACATGAAAAAGAATAAAAAAAGAGCCATTAAGCGACCGCAGGGTGCGGCTATCCTAATGACTCTGATTTCCATACTAAAACTCGCGTGTACTCTGGAGGAATGGTCCAGACTCCCGATGTGGGATAACACAAAAACTTAAATACATGATTATAATAGCACAAGATATAGTGATGGTTAATGAAATAAACTCTATATATAGA
>VSNK01000408.1 GCA_009774255.1 Faecalicatena sp. | reverse complement strand
GTGATAGAATTATTATGTACCGACAACAATAAAAAAGCAACATTTATTCATTATTATTTAAGCAATGATGTACTAGTATAAACCGATTTAAATACCTTTCTGTTTCACTGAGGATGCTTTTTCGAGAGTGCAGTTGTAAAAACGCAGGCGTAGTGGGCTACGCTGAGGCTTTTACAACTGTGCTATCGGGAAAGCGAGTTATATCGCTGTCTGTTTCTTGAACATATCAAGATATTCCTGTGCCTGTTTCACGGATATATTCAGCTTATTCTGAAGTCTTTGAAGAATATCGTTCTCCGGTATTTTATAATCATATCCTGTTTCAATGATACCACGCGCCTCTCCACGCGCCTCTCCACGCGCCTCTCCACGTGCCTCTCCTATAGTTTCACTTTCCCTTGCGATTTCGTCAAATAAAGCGCACATACTCACCTCTCCTTTTTCAAAAGCATTATAATCAATCCTGCTGTTTGTCGCTCCGGCGATCGTCATAACGACAGATTTATCTGTCTTATGCTCCTCGCTGTATTGTATGGCTTTTTTCTTTGCTTCATTCTTTGGCAGACTTTTATCTAAAATAATTTCCAGGAGATTAAACAAATCCCTGTTGTTCGCGTTATGCAATACCAGGTTATTTTTTCGTGCCTCTACCAATGGGATCTTGTAGTCATTTACACATTTTTTTATTTCCTCCGGTATATTCAGCATCTCATGAAGCGTTGTCGCTCCATTCCACGGCTTATCCCCATAATAGACCACAATCGAGACTACCGGGACAAATTTATCCGTACTTTTCATTTTTGAAAGATATTCGTCTTCTTCCAGCCCATCCCTCTCCGTATATTTTTGAGCGTTGCTGTCATACTGTTTTTTGTATGTACCATAATCGTAGCCCATAATGCGCATTGGCATCGCGTAATGGATATACTTCTGGCTTTCATTTCCAAAGAGAACATACTCTACCCCGTATTTACTGGATTTCTTCCAGATCTTAATGGTATCCCGGGAAGCCTGAATACTCTCCGCGTAATCTTTATTTTCCAATATGGAGGATTCCTCTGTGTCTACATCTTCTAGTTCTTCCGGACGGATTACCTGCTTTCCTTCGAATAAGGCCGCGTTGAAGAGATCTGCAAACCGTTCATTATTACGCCAATAATTTTTCAATATGGTGTCAGGTTTTAACCGCTGTTTTTTGTTAGACATGTTTTCATCCTTTCATTTCATATCTTTAGTATACCTGTAAAATACAGAAAATACAAGGCATTATATAACTTTTGGCTTTTTCGGCTTGTCCGAATGTTATAGTTCACTGGCCAGCCAGCGAACTGTAACTGTCCGTCTACTTATGCTTCGGAGAATTAAAAAAGGGTGTAAAGCCTTTATGACGTCTTCCTTTATTTATTTAAAATCTCCATCATCTCTGCCGGAGTAATGATTAAAAAAGGGTGTAAAGCCTTTGATAATTCAATAGAGACATTACACCCTGATTTTGGTTATTCGTTATTTAACTGTGGTTTTTGATATAACTTTCTCTCAATGCATTTTTTTGCAATGTCCGACCCACCGCCATTCTTAGGACTGTCTCCCTTTTTTTCCGGTAGGTATGATCTCGCCGGTTTCGTTATCAAGCTTACCGATCGGTCTTCGGCTTTCCTTCATAATTATATCAAAGGGTTGGCAGCTCTCCAAATGCCTCAAAATCAAACTCGCCGTTTTCTGTCAGTAAGCCCATTTGATCCAGCGCGTTTTGTGTTGCCTCATCCATACCGATTTCTTCCATCGGCATAGTATCCGGAATATACGGAGGCACTTCGCTTATAACTGAATTTTGAGCCACTTCATTCTCCGCGTTCCCACTTGCTTCACCAGCAGCATCAACCTGATTCTGCAGCGGTTCCTCTGCGGCTCCGTTATATGGTTCTTCCACCGTAGCCTGCCGGATGGGTTCCTGTATGGGTTCCGCGCCAGCAATTTCACCGGCAGGCTGCGGGGAATCAGACCCGTGAGTGATTGAATCGGCAGCATTGGCTGCCATTTGTTTTTCATCGCCGGGCTGCGGCGCCGCATCCGTAAGGCTATGATCGGCAGTTTTATTGTCATGCTCTGTCGGATGCACCGAATCTGATTCCTTTCCGGCATCTGCTCTTTTGCCGGAATTTGCTCCTTTACCAGTATCTGCTCCTTGATCGGAATCTGCTCCTTTGCCGACATCTGCTCCTTTGCCGGTATCCGCTCCTTTACCGGCATCCGTTCCTTTGCCGGTATCCGCTCCTTTGCCGGTATCCGATGCCTTGCCGGATATGACGCGGTTCGTATCGGATGTGGAGGTCACGGAATAGATGCCGACAAAAAAAGCGCCAAGGATGATTCCCAATGTCAATATACCTGTCAAAAATTGAATTGTTTTGGACTTTTTCTTAAAATGCATGATCGCGCCTAACCTTTCTTTTAACAACCTCTTGTTTTCACTTAGAGTAACGGCCCCCAGGTTCTCTTTATATTTTCCAACTGCCGCCATCGCGTTGATCAAGGTTTTCCCATATTCCCCCGCATGATCGTACCCTGTTTTTTTGAGGACTGCTTCATCGCAGGAAAATTCACATTCTTTCGTTATTTCGCGGCACATGAGGTGTATCAGGGGGTTGAACCAATGGAGGCAGACCGTAATTTGAACCAGCCATTTATATAGCATATCCCGCCGTTTATAATGTGTCAGCTCATGCATTGCAATATACAAAAAATCATCCTCAGAAATGTCTATATCCGGAAGTATGATACACGGACGGAAGAACCCTGCCAGCATCGGTGAAGAGATCAGATGGTTCACGTAAAGCTCGGTCGGCTTTTTCACTCCTGCCTGCCCTGCAATGACAGAAAGCCGGTCCAGAATCTCAATATCAGAAACAGGATCTGAGCCGACATTGACATACCGCATAAAGCTCTGGTAGATCGTTACCCTTCTTACCAGCATCCCGAATGCGGTTATGAGCCAGATATGGCTGAACAACAGTACAGGGGCGAATCCCCGGATATCAGATACCGGCTGTTCCCGCAGCAATGCGGAAGATGCAGGAGACGCGGGAAGGAGCTCATTGTACATCGTCTGACCGGCTTTTCCCATCAGATTTGTCTCTGGCCCAAATGGGAGCAGCAGCCGCAGGATCACAATAAGCCAAATATAATACTGCCATTGTCTGCTGACCCTGTTTTTCAAAAACGGTTTCCCCAAAAAAAGAATCAGAATGAGCAGCGCTCCGGAAAAAGACATAGATAAACATATTTTGAAAGCCATCTCCATTATACCTCACGTCCTTTCTCCAGAAGCTTTTTTAACTCTTCATATTCATCGTCTGACAGCAGATCCCCGGAAATCAAATTAGAAACAAGTCCGTTTACATTCCGCTCATAAATCTTATCAAGAAAAATTACGGTCTGCGCCGTCTGATATTCGGTCTCTGATACAAGAGGGGTGTACTCATTCCGGCGTCCGACCTTCTTTGCATTTAGAAACCTTTTATTGACAAGCCGGTTTAAAAATGTGATCAGTGTATTCTTTTGCCACGCTTTCCCATTTTCAGCCAATTTTTCTGTGATGTAGGAAAAATATGTGGGC
>VSNK01000407.1 GCA_009774255.1 Faecalicatena sp. | reverse complement strand
GACCAATAAAGCTTGAAATCAAAGCCCGGTATTCAAACGCACTACTCAATATAAGATGTAAGAAAGGAGGAATGAACAATGTTGCTTTCCAGGTTAGATATGTTAAAGCAGATCGCAGCCGGGCTGGCGGAACAATTTGGAAAAGACTGCGAGATCGTGATTCATGATCTGACGGGCAACTCCCTTGAGCATACCATCGTACATATTGAAAACGGCGGGCTCACCGGACGCAAGATCGGAGACGGCCCTTCCGGAGCCGTGCTGAACGCCATCCGGCATCAGGGTGAACCGTTAAAAGATAAGCTGGCTTATCTGACCAGGACAGAAAACGGGCGGTTCCTGAAGTCCAGCACCATTTACATACATAATGATGATGGGATACTTTGCTACATATTTTCCATTAATTATGACATCACCGCTCTTCTCACACTTGAGAACAGTATCCACTCTCTTATCAGCTGTGAAGAGCCTGAGAACTCCGGTTCTCCCAAGATGATCACCCACGATGTGAGCAGGCTTCTGGATGAACTGATTGAACAGTCCGTAGCACTGGTCGGGGTTCCCGTGCCTCTTATGACCAGGGAGGATAAGATCAAAGCGATCAATTACCTGAATGACGCAGGAGCTTTCCTTATTACAAAGTCCGGAGATAAAGTCGCAAAATACTTCGATATCTCCAAGTACACACTCTACAGTTATGTAGATATCAACAAGTAGTTTTTTATCAGTAAAGGAGAGAAACATGAGCAGCACAGAGAAACAGTTAAAATGGACTCTGAACCACATCGCCAAAAGTGATGATCAGCAAGTCCGTAACATGTCCATGGATGAGATGGCAAAAGCGAACAGCTTCCACAAGAGCTTTCCGCAGTATGAAGTAACGCCTTTGACCCGCTTGTCCGGACTGGCCGAATATCTGGGTCTGAAACGTCTGTATGTCAAGGACGAATCTTACCGCTTCGGCCTCAACGCATTTAAAGTACTCGGTGGTTCCTACGCGATCGCACGGTATATCGCACAGCAGACCGGCAAGGACGTAAGCGAGATTCCCTATGACGTACTGACCTCTGAGAAATTACGTGAAGAGTTCGGCCAGGCCACTTTCTTCACTGCCACCGACGGAAACCATGGGCGCGGAGTTGCCTGGGCTGCCAATAAGCTTGGACAGAAATGTGTGGTAAGGATGCCGAAGGGTTCCACACAGACCAGGCTGAACAACATCGCAAAGGAAAATGCCACCGTTACGATCGAAGAGCTGAACTATGACGAGTGCGTCCGCATGGCAGCAAAGGAAGCGGAGAACACGGAGCACGGCGTCATCATTCAGGACACCGCCTGGGAAGGCTATGAGGAGATCCCGACCTGGATCATGCAGGGTTACGGAACCCTTGCTCTGGAAGCAGATCAGCAGCTGAAGGAAGACGGATGCCGTCCGACCCACATTTTCATCCAGGCAGGCGTCGGCTCTCTTGCAGGCGCGGTGATCGGCTTCTTCGCCAACCGCTTTAAGGAGAACCCTCCGGTCATGGTCGTATGTGAGGCAAATGCCGCTGATTGTCTCTACCGTTCCGCAATGCAGGCTGACGGAAGCCGCGTGGATGTGACCGGCGATATGTTCACCATCATGGCTGGCCTTGCGTGCGGTGAGGCCAACACCGTATCCTGGGATATCTTACGCAATCACGCGGATGCCTTTGTATCCTGCCCTGATTGGGTAAGTGCCAACGGAACACGTATCTACGGCGCTCCGATGAAGGGGGATGCGCAGGTCATTTCCGGGGAATCAGGCTCCGTTACCTTAGGCGTGGTACATGCGCTGATGACAAAGCCGGAGTACAAGGAATTAAAAGAAGCGTTAAAGTTAGACGAGAATTCAGAAGTTCTTCTTGTATCTTCTGAGGGCGACACCGATCCGGACCGTTACCGCGAGATTACCTGGGAGGGGTTATGCGGAACGGATAAAGAACCATTTGCTGATCTGTAAGTTGGGAAAAATTGGTTACATTGCAGGTAGTGTAAAGTATCAAATGAAAGAACCGTTTTTTTAGAAAAGAACGATACGGGTTACAAAATATCAGGAGGAGAAAAAATGTTTGATAAAATTAAAGAGGCAGCACAGGGCTACGAAAAGGATATGACCGCATTCTTACGCGCGATCGTTAAGAATCCCGGGGAAAGCTGTGACGAGAAGGCTCACATCGACACCATCGCTGCCGAGATGAAAAAGGTTGGATTTGATGAAGTACAGATCGACCCGCAGGGCAATGTCATCGGCTATATGGGAACCGGAGACAAGATCATTGCTTACGATGCACATATTGACACCGTAGGAATCGGCAACATTGAGAACTGGAAGTTCGATCCCTACGAAGGCTATGAGAATGAGACCGAGATCGGCGGACGCGGTGTGTCTGACCAGTGCGGCGGTATCGTATCTGCCGTATACGGCGCGAAGATCATGAAGGACATGAACCTGATCCCGGAAGGCTGCAAGATCATGGTAGTCGGAACCGTTCAGGAAGAAGACTGTGACGGCCTCTGCTGGCAGTACATCATCAATGAAGATAAGGTTCGCCCGGAATTCGTTGTTTCTACCGAGCCTACGGACGGCGGAATCTACCGCGGACAGAGGGGACGTATGGAGATCCGTGTAGATGTGAAGGGTGTATCCTGCCATGGTTCCGCTCCGGAGCGCGGCGACAACGCAATCTACAAGATGGCTGACATCCTCCAGGATATCCGTGCATTGAATGAAAATGACGCGGAGGACGGCACAGAGATCAAGGGCCTTGTAAAGATGCTGGATGAAAAATACAATCCGGACTGGGAGGAAGCTCGTTTCCTTGGCCGCGGTACCGTGACCGTATCCCAGATCTTCTATACCTCACCGAGCCGCTGTGCGGTTGCTGATTCCTGCGCGGTATCTCTGGACCGCCGTATGACATTCGGCGAGACATGGGAAAGCTGTCTGGATGAGATCCGTGCTCTTCCGAGCGTAAAGAAGTATGGTGATGACGTCGTTGTTTCCATGTACAATTATGACCGTCCTTCCTACACCGGATGTGTATATGAGATCGAATGCTACTTCCCGACCTGGGCGATCCCGAAGGATCACAAGGTGACAAAGGCTCTGGAAGCTGCTTACAAGGGACTTTACGGAGATCAGAGAATCGGCGCAAAGGATACTCTGGAAATGCGTCAGTCCCGTCCGCTGACAGACAAATGGACCTTCTCTACGAACGGCGTTTCCATCATGGGAAGAAACGGAATCCCGTGTATCGGTTTCGGACCCGGAGCAGAGGCGCAGGCTCACGCACCGAATGAAATGACCTGGAAGCAGGATCTGGTAACCTGTGCGGCCGTATACGCAGCGCTTCCGACAGAATACTGCAAATAATATGATACAAAGAGCCGGATAAACCGGCCATAAGTGTAACTGTTTCAGAACTCAGGTGTACGTGGCTGCAGTTCACTGGCCGGCCGGTGAACTGTAGCTGTAAGTGTTCAGGACGGCAGGACGCAGACCCGTCCGCTGCCGTTCTCTATAAAGAAAACGTAACTACTCAGTACCTTCGTAGTTACGCCGCAATCCCATGAAAATTGCCTGCGGCAATGGGGATTGCTCTTGCGA
>VSNK01000406.1 GCA_009774255.1 Faecalicatena sp. | reverse complement strand
CGCAAGAGCAATCCCCATTGCCGCAGGCAATTTTCATGGGATTGCGGCGTAACTACGAAGGTACTGAGTAGTTACGAATAATCTATCTGTCCGGAACAGATAAAAATCGGCAAAACATAAGAAAAAAGGGACTGACAAATAGATCGGTCTCTTTTTTTGAGTGCTTAAGCAGGAAAGTTTCGGTATAAAGTGACGAAAAGGGGTAAAAGTATTTTATCATAGGTGTCTGCGGTAGATTTTATCGGCCGTGAGTATCATGGTAGTGTAAAGTATCGTATGAAAAAATGATACGGGAATTGCCCGCATTAAAAATCTGCTTCGCAGATGGCGGGCAAGTAGGCAATCAATTTGCTGCGCAAATTGGTTACAGATAAAGGAGGAACGGAAAATGGAACGATTGCTGCAGGAATTTAAGGAGGATCTCGCGGAGTTTCGCGAGATGACGAAAAAATTTTACGCAGGTGAAGTCAGCCAGAAGGAATATAAAGGATTTTCCGGGGGCTTTGGAAGCTATGCGCAGAGAGGTGGGAAGGTGAGCATGCTCCGCCTCCGTCTGCCGGGGGGCAGGCTGACAAAGGAAAAGCTGAAATTTGTGGCGGACGCTATCAAAGAGTATGATGTGAAAAAGGTACATTTTACCACGTGTCAGACGATCCAGCTTCATGATCTCAGCGAACAGGATGTATATGAGATCATGGAAAAAGCATTTGATGTGGGAATCATTACCAGAGGCGGAGGCGGTGACTTCCCGAGAAATGTCATGGTGTCCCCTCTTTCCGGTGTGGAAGAAGGGGAATACTTTGATGTGCTGCCGTATGCGGAGGCGGCATCCGATTATCTGCTGGGATTTATCAAGACGGTAAAAATGCCGCGGAAGCTGAAAGTGGGATTTTCCAATTCGTCCGCGAATGAGACTCATGTGACATTCCGCGATCTGGGGTTTGCGGCAAGGCCGGACGGAACCTTTGACGTGTATAGCGCAGGTGGTCTTGGAAGAAATCCGCTTATGGGAGTCAGGGTGGCGGAGCATGTGCAGCCGTCAGAGATTCTGTACTATATAAAAGCAATGGTCGAAACCTTCCTTGCTCACGGCAATTATGAAAACCGGGGCAAGGCGAGAACCCGCTATATGCAGGAGTCTTTGGGCGCGGAAGGCTATCGGGCGGCATTTCTGGAAATGCTGGAAAAAGTGAAGAGGGAAGAACTGACACTGGAGGTGCGGGAAAATCCGGTGAAAAAACAGGGGGGCAGCACCAGGATTTCCGGTAGGCGCATGATATCTCAGAAGCAGAACGGCCTGTATGCGGTTCGCTACCATCCGGTGGGAGGCGTGCCGGAGGTGACGAAACTTGCAGAAATATATGCCGTTGTGGAGCATATGGAAGATGTAGAACTGCGGATCGGACCGGATGAGGAAGTGTATGTAATCAATCTGACCGGAGAAGAGGCGGAACAAGTGCTGGCCGTTACTGCAGACAGCGCGGAAAATCTGTTTGAGACTTCTGTATCCTGCATTGGGAGCAAGATCTGTCAGATCGGACTTCGGGATTCTCAGGGTGCGCTGAGAGCAATTTTTGACGAGGTAAGAAAACATCATTTTGCAGATGGTGTGCTGCCAAGGATTCATATTTCCGGCTGTACTTCTTCCTGCGGCACCCATCAGATCGGTACGTTAGGGTTCCAGGGCGGTGTGAAACGGGTGAATGATGTGACAGAGCCTGCGTTTACCTTCTATGTAAATGGTTCGGACCGGGAAGGGGATGAGCGGTTCGGCGAGCAGTGGGGGATGATGCTCCAAAAAGATATGCCTGCATTCTTCGTAGAGCTGGGAAATGCGGTGGAGGCGGAGAATACTACCTTTGAAAAATGGTTTGCAGAAGAGCCGGGGAGGCTGAAAGCAATAGCGGAGAAATATCTGCATTGAAGACAAAATTGCCCGCTGTCTGATAGGAACAGGCAGCGGGCTCTCAGACTAAATTTTATCCTCACGGCCGATGAAATCTGCCGTGAGGATCGCGCCAGCCGCAGCCGCAGAGCGGCATGATTCCTCATATGGCTGTGCGCATCAAATGATATTGCGCGGCAGATTTATCTGGCGCTCAGTATCACATTCTTTTCGGCCAGCAATTTTTTTGTCAGCTTTTTCACCTTTTTCTTGCATTTGCCGCAGCCCTTTCCGGCTTTGGTCATCTTTTTGACTTCTTTAAATGAAGAAGCACCCTTTTCTACGGCAGATGCCACATCCCCTTTTGTCACCTTATAGCAGGGACAGATCACTTTCTGAGGATTCATGATTACAGTACCAGGGAAGGTGCGGAGTAAACGCGTGCACCCAGCTCATTGTCCAGCATATAGAGGCTCTTCGGGTCATCTCCGAATAACTCAAATTTCTTCACAAGGGTCTCCGCGTTGTTTTCTTCCTCTCCCTGTTCCTTTACGAACCAGTCCAGGAACTGCATGGTACGGAAATCCTTTACGGAATATGCCGCGTCGTAGATGGTGTGGATCAGACCTGTTACGTACTGTTCATGCTTCAATCCGGCTTCCAGAACAGATTTGGAATCTGTGATCTCAACGGAGGGCTTATCAATTGCTTCCAGAATCACTTTTTCTCCGTTATTCTGCAGGTACTGCAGGATCAGCATCGCATGGTCGCGCTCTTCCTGTGCCTGGATCTTGTACCAGTTGCCGAATCCGTCCAGCCCTTCATCATAATAAAAGTTGGAAAAGTCCAGATAGAGGTATGCGGAATAAAACTCCTTGTTCACCTGCTGGTTCAATAAATCGACTACTTTCTTATCTAACATATGTATATCCTCCTCTTATGCTTTCTATAGCGATCAAAATATTTTCGACCATTCCTTATTATACACTTCTGATTTTTGCCTGTAAATATTTTGTTGCATTTACGGCCTGGAATGGGAGATAACAGTTACTGTTCACTCCCAATGTCATTAACTTAAGGAATTGCTGTAATAAAATGAGCCTGACAAACCGTATCTGGGCATTTGCACGGACCTGTTCCGTAAGAGGCTGAGAGAAATCCGCAAAGTCAAAGATACGGATTATGAAAGAACTGAACAGCAAGCGCTAAGGCGGCCACGGTGCTGGCCGCTTTTGCTATTCTGTAAATTTTTTTGTACCCCCTTGCATAAATCCCCCAAAGTGGATATACTATAAGTAAGAAAGTAAGAACTTCCAACTTTCAAACTTAAAAAGGAGATGATTCTATGCTGGCCGAATTACGCCAAAAAGCCCAGGTCACGATACCAAGAGAAATCATTGTCAAGCTCGGCCTGTCAGAAGGTGACAAGCTGGACATTTTCGAGAAAGACGGTTCCATCTGCATCATGCCGGTAGTCGTCTACCCGAAGAAATATCTGAGCGAGCTCAAAGAAGAAATCAGCGGTGTAAAGGCAAAGCTCGCATCCGGGGAACAGCCGGTCTTTGACAGCGTGGACGCCCTGTTTGACAAATTGGAGGCAGAATAATGGCGTATGAATTTACCTTTACGCCCCGTTTCCAAAAGCATTTTAAGGGACTGACCGCACAGGAGAAGAAGCAGCTTAAAAACAAGCTGGAACTTCTGGCTGAAAATCCTTCCCATCCGTCGCTGCGGACCAAACGCATCCAGGGCACCACGGA
>VSNK01000405.1 GCA_009774255.1 Faecalicatena sp. | reverse complement strand
TGTGCCTGAAAATATAGCAAGCACAGGGAATACAGAAAAATTTTATCGGCATTTCTAAAATATCGGCATATGGCGGAAAATGCCGATATCGGCATAATCCCCCTTCTGATTTCGTATATAATATTACAAGTATTTCATATAACAAAATGATTGGAGTGACACATTTGCTCGATTATAAAAAAATCGCCTGCATTCAGGCTAGGCTTCTCGATGAAAATATCCGGGTGCAGCATCCGAACTATGAGCTTTTTGACTATATCGCAAACGGCGACACCCAGGGGCTTTCAGAGCTTTTCAATACCCGGAGCTATAAGCTGGATATGATGGATATTTATGACTATAGACGAAGTCTGACTGAGACAATGGCTGTATGCCATTATGTCGCATCGCGGTCAGGTGTGCTCCCCCTCGATGGAATGGCGATCTATGTCTATTATTTAGATATTTCCGGCCAGATTGGCAGAGATGATGAGCTGCTTTCGTTAATCCCAGAAGTCATGCTCGATTATGCACGGGCTGTTAAAGACATGAAATCCGATGCAGTCTATTCTCCTCCCATCACCGCCTGTGTAGAGTATATTAACAAACATATTTATGAAAAAATATCCCTGACGGCGCTTTGTGATATAGCGCATTACTCGCTGTCTGCCCTCCGCTCCCGTTTTAAAAAGGAGGTTGGATGCTCCCTAAATAAATACATTATCTACTGCAAAATCAAAAAAGCCGAACATTTCCTAACCTACAGCAGCATGAATGGAGCTGAATTAGCCCATTTTCTTGGCTTTTGCAGCCAAAGCTATTTCATTGAACAGTTTAAATCGCTCACTGGCAAAACACCGGAGGCCTATCGTGCGCACCAGCAAATTATTTGGAACAAGAGGTAGATGTTCCTGTCTGTCCAAGTCAGAAATGGTGACTTTTCAATGGGCTGGATGCGTTACAATTCACGGCCCGTCAGGCCGTGAATTGTAACCTCGCATTGACTTCTCCCCGTTCACAGTCTTATAATATGTTCAGTAGAATCGAATCGGACAGAATGCAAAAAAGGAGTGAAATGCCCATGGGAATTTATTTGAACAGTTCCGCTGCCTGCACATTGTACCGCAGCGAAGCGGCAAAACCATATTTTATCGATAAATCAATGCTGATCAAAGAACTTCTGCCCCTGGTAGATCAGGGAAACCACTATATATGCATCACAAGACCGCGCCGTTTCGGAAAGACTATGGCTGCACATATGATTGCCGCATTCTTTTCCAGGGGGGCTGACAGCCGTGCCTTGTTCGATTCACTCGAAATCGGAAAAAGCGAAGAATATCCCGCCCATTTAAACCAACATAATGTGATTCACATTTCCTTTAACAAACTGCCGAAGCAATGCAGGAATTATACGCAATATATGGAACGGATTGAACGCCAGCTGGCAGAAGACCTGCGGGAAGCCTATCCGGACACCCCCGTCCGGAATACAGATGCCATATGGGATATCCTGATGAAGATTCATGCCAGCAATCACAACGAACGGTTTATCTTCGTGCTGGATGAATGGGATTTTATTTTTCACAGAGATTTTATTACACAGCAGAATAAAGAAGATTATATTGATTTTTTGAGCAGCCTGCTGAAAGACCAGCCTTACGTGGAACTTGCCTATATGACAGGCATCCTGCCGATTGCAAAGTATTCCAGTGGATCCGAGTTAAATATGTTTTTGGAATATACAATGGCTACCCGGGAAAAATACAGCGAATATTTCGGATTTACGGAATCAGAGGTCGATCTGCTTTATCAGCGTTATCTCCAAAGCCATCCTGTGTCCTCCATCACCCGGGAAGGGCTGGCGCTGTGGTATGACGGATATCAGACCATATCAGGGAAAAAGCTGTACAATCCCCGTTCTGTAACTGCAGCACTCAGCGACGGCCAGTTGGGAAGCTACTGGACAAGTTCGGGCCCTTACGATGAGATTTTCTATTATATCGAACGCGATATTGACCAGGTGCGTAATGACCTGGCATTGATGATCTCCGGCACTCCTGTCCCGGCAAATATACAGGAATATGCAGCAACCTCCATGGATCTGACGACCCGGGATGAAATATTTTCTGCAATGGTCGTATATGGTTTTTTGACTTACACAGATGGATGCGTTTTTATCCCTAATAAAGAATTGATGGATAAATTTGCGGATATGATCCGAAAAGAGCCCTCTCTGGGATATATACATCGCCTTGCAAAGGAATCACGGCGGATGCTTGATGCTACAAAAGCAGGAGACACCGCTGCCATGCTTCAAATCCTGGAATTTGCCCATAATACGGAGAGTCCCCTGCTCAGCTACAGCAATGAAGCAGAACTGGCGGCAGTGATCCGGCTGGTTTATCTGGAAGCCAGAGATTTTTATCAGATTGAGCGGGAAGACAAGGCCGGCATCGGGTATGTGGATTTTATTTTCTATCCGCTGAAAAAAGAGGATGACTGTATCATTCTGGAACTCAAAGTTGACCATTCTGCCGAGGAGGCGATCCAGCAGATCAAAGACCGGGGCTATGCGCTCCGTTTCGAGGGAAAATTAGGAGAAAAAAAACAATATACCGGCCGCATACTTGCAGTTGGCATTGCTTATAGCAAAGAGGATAAAAAGCATAACTGTAAAATAGAAATTTTAAGATAAGGAGCAGGGACTGCCGCGCTTTTTTGCAGCCGTTACTAATGAATCATGAATACGATCATCATGTGGATCATGGCGGCCGGCGCCGTCATCGGCGGTGTGGATAAAATCTTTGGAAACCGCCTGGGACTTGGAAAACGATTTGAGGAGGGCTTTCTGCTCCTGGGCACGACCGCTCTTTCCATGGCGGGGATCATCTGTCTGACCCCGCTTCTTTCCATGCTCCTGAAAGCGGCAGTCGTGCCTCTGTGTGATATGTCCGGGCTGGATCCGGGTATTCTGGGCGGTATCCTGGCGATCGATATGGGCGGTTACCAGCTTTCCATGGAATTGGCCGGTACGCCGGATGTGGGGAGATACGCGGGGATCATCGTGGGAGCCACCTTCGGGTGCACCATTACCTTCACGATTCCTGTGGGAATGGGAATGATCTCCGGGGTGGAACGCCCTCTGTTCGCTAAGGGGATGCTCATCGGACTGGGGATGATGCCGGTATCGCTGCTCCTGGGCGGGCTGTTCTGCGGGCTGCGGGTGACGGAAGTCCTGTGCCTGAGCCTCCCCGTGTTTGCGCTGTCGCTGATGCTCATGGCGGGGATTCGGATATTTTGCGGCAGGGATCGGATTTCTGACTACCGTCGGGCTGATTGCCGGGGCGGTGGAATATATGACGGGCTTTCAGATCTTGAAAGGAATTGCTCCGATCGAGGAGGCGATGGCCTTGGTGTCCTCCATCGGGGTGGTGCTGCTGGGGAGTCTTCCTGTGGCGGAATTGCTGCGGCGGATCCTGGAAAAACCGCTGAACTGGATCGGAAGCCGGACCGGGATGAATGGGAACAGCGTGGCCGGGCTTCTCATGGGAATCGTCAGCCCGGTCCCTGCCATTGCCATGATGAAGGAAATGGACGCGCGGGGGAAGGTGGTGAACGCTGCCTTTCTGGTGTGCGGAGCTTCCGCGCAGGCGGCGCATATGGGATTCGCCTATGGACCGGAGCCGGAGCTTGTGGTGCCGCTCCTGGTCTCCACGCGGGCGGGGG
>VSNK01000404.1 GCA_009774255.1 Faecalicatena sp. | reverse complement strand
AAATCTGCCGCACAGTATAACATGATGCACACAGCCGCATAAGGAATTATGCCGCTTCGCGGCTGCGGCTGGCGCGAGTTTCGCAAGCGAAACTCTTTGTTCAGAATGAACGGACGGCTGTTTTGCGCATATGAGTGAAGAAACTGTCAATAGAAGCAAACTAAAGGAGACATTCATGAAATGAAATATCGTGATCTGGGAAATACAGGATTAAAAGTAAGCGAGATCGGCATGGGCTGCGAGGGATTCGCGGAAGATAACTGCAAGAGTGCAAAGATCTTAATCGACCTGGCAGAGGAGAACGGCATCAATTATTTTGATCTCTATACATCCAATCCGGAAGTGCGCGTCAGCGTAGGGAAGGCGCTGATTGGGAGAAGGGAGAAGTTTATCATCCAGTCTCATATCTGTTCTGTCTGGAAAAATGGGCAGTATAAACGGAGCAGGAATATCAATGAGGTAAAAGCAGGATTTGAGGAAATGCTCTCTCTCCTGCAGACAGATTATATTGACGTAGGGATGATCCATTATGTAGATTCCATGAAAGACTGGGAGACTATTGTAAATGGACCGGTGCTTTCCTATGTGCTGGAGTTGAAAAAGTCAGGCACGATCCACCATATCGGCCTGAGCAGCCACAATCCGCAGGTGGCTATGGAGGCGGTAAACAGCGGGTACATAGAGGTGCTCATGTTCAGCGTAAATCCCTGTTATGATCTTCAGCCTGCAAGTGAGGACGTGGAAGATCTGTGGAGAGATGAAAATTATGCGGCTCCGCTGGTAAATATGGATCCGGAACGACAGGAACTGTATGAGACCTGTCAGCGGCTGGGAGTGGGAATCACGGTAATGAAGGCATTTGGAGGCGGCGACCTGCTGGATGCATCTATGTCGCCGGCAGGGAAGGCGCTGACCGTAAATCAGTGTCTGCATTATGCGCTGACCCGTCCGGCTGTGGCCACCGTCCTTGCAGGCGCGCATACGGCGGAGCAGTTAAAGACCAGCATTGCCTATGAAGACGCTTCGGAAGAGGAAAAGGATTATGCGGCGGCATTTGCGTCATTTCCGAATATCAGTTGGAAGGGACATTGTATGTACTGCAGCCACTGTGCGCCATGTCCGAAGGAGATCGACGTGGCATCCGTCACGAAATACCTGAATCTGGCAAAGGCGCAGGGAGAAGTACCGGAAACAGTCCGGGAGCATTATGGGCTTCTGGCGCATCATGCAGGAGAGTGTATCCAGTGCGGAGCGTGCGAGACAAGGTGCCCATTCGAAGTGCCTGTCATGGAAAATATGAAAGCAGCAAAAGAAGTGTTCTCATTCTGATAAGCGAACCGATATCCTACAAGCAGCAGGACGGATTGGATTTAGGGAAGACAGGTATCTTTTATTGCATTTTTATAATGATACACCCTCAATCGGAAAAAGACCTCCGTTTACACGAAGGTCTTTTTCCGATATTTTAAACTTTTAAGCGTGGAACATGGTTCCTGTCTTTCCCTGGACCGCATCTCTGGATTTTTCCAGAAGTGTGATCAGGGCGGTGCGTCCCGGCTTGGAGGACGCGAAATCAACCGCTGCCTGCACCTTTGGCAGCATGGAGCCCGGTGCGAAATGTCCTTCGCTGATATACTGTTCCGCTTCTTCCACGGATACATCGCTCAACCACTTTTCATCCGGCTTTCCAAAGTTGAGCGCGACCTTTTCTACCGCCGTGAGGATGATCAGATAGTCTGCATCCAGTTCCTTTGCGATCAGACAGCTTGCGAAATCCTTATCAATCACGGCACTGGCGCCCTTCAGGTGATTGCCCTGCAGGGTGACCGGGATTCCGCCGCCGCCGCCGGCGATTACCAGATTGCCGGCATTTACCATGGTACGGATCGTGCCGATCTCAACAATCTCTGCCGGTTTCGGGGAAGCTACCACACGGCGGTAGCCTCTTCCGGCATCTTCTTTCATAATATAATGGAACTTTTCTTCCATCATTTTTGCCTGCTCCGCATCCACGAACTTGCCGATTGGTTTGGACGGATTCTGGAAAGCGGGGTCATTTTCATCAACACGGACCTGGGTGATCATGGTAGCGACCGGAATATCCGTGATATTGCGGTTCAAAAGCTCCTCGCGCAGTGCGTTCTGCAGGTCATATCCGATATAAGCCTGGCTCATGGCAACGCATACGGAAAGAGGGGTGTTCGGCTGTTCCAAATCTTCATGAGTCAATGCGATCATCGCATTGTTGATCATGCCGACCTGAGGCCCGTTTCCGTGAGATACAACCACCTCACAGCCGTCTTCGATCAGGTCTACAATTGCTTTAGCAGTGATCTTTACTGCCGCCATCTGCTCCGGAAGCGTATTCCCAAGGGCATTTCCGCCAAGGGCGATGACAACTCTCTTCTTTTTCGACATAGTATTTACCTTTCTATTACTTAAAAACCCGTGGAGTTCCATTTTCTTCCAGCTTCTTCAGGATATCAACCGGATCAGCGAATTTTGCAAGGAAGATCATAGCAGCGATGATGTAGGGCTTAAAGCTCGCTTCTTTATACAGCGGATCTCTATAGCGGTCAAATACGGATGCGTCAACCTCGCCTTCCTTACAGCTTACGCCAGTGATATCAGCCGGCAGACAGTGCATGTAAAGTGCTTTGCCTTCCTTGGTCGTAGCCATCAGCTCTTCCGTACAAGCCCAGTCCTTGTGCTCTGCGTTCTGTGCAAGCAGTTCCTTTTCCAGAGCCTTGATGCCGTCGGTATCGCCGTTTCCATAAAGCTCGGTACGCTTTTCCATAGCAGCGAACGGAGCCCAGCTCTTCGGATATACGATATCAGCATCCTTGAACGCTTCTGCCATGCTGTTGGTCTTTGTGAAGGAACCGCCGGACTTCTCCGCGTTCTTCTTAGCAACCTCTTCTACCTCCGGGAATACCTCGTATCCTTCCGGATGGGCCAGAACAACATCCATTCCGAAACGGGTCATCAGGCCGATCACACCCTGGGGTACGGATAACGGCTTGCCGTAGGACGGAGAGTAAGCCCATGTCATAGCCAGCTTCTTGCCTTTCAGATTCTCAACGCCGCCGAATTCGTGGATGATGTGGAGCATATCAGCCATTGCCTGTGTCGGATGGTCGATATCGCACTGCAGGTTTACAAGGGTAGGCTTCTGCTCCAGGATGCCGTCCTTATTTCCCTGTGTCACGGCGTCAACTACTTCATGCATGTAAGCATTTCCCTTGCCGATGTACATATCGTCACGGATACCGATTACGTCAGCCATGAAGGAGATCATGTTTGCAGTCTCGCGTACGGTCTCGCCGTGTGCTACCTGAGATTTCCCTTCGTCCAGATCCTGAACCTCCAGACCTAACAGGTTACATGCGGAAGCAAAGGAGAAACGGGTACGGGTGGAGTTGTCGCGGAACAGAGAGATTCCAAGGCCGCTCTCAAATACCTTTGTGGAAATGTTGTTCTCTCTCATGAAACGAAGAGCATCCGCAACCGTAAATACGGCTTCAATCTCGTCATCTGTCTTTTCCCATGTGAGGAAGAAGTCACCGTTGTACATCTCTTTGAAATTTAACGCGTTGAGTTTATCGATATAATCCTGTAATGTTTTCATTAAAAAATCCTCCTGAATTTATAATTTGGTTTTCTTGTAACTACTCAGCACAGGGTAGCGCATTTACTGCGCTATCCGTACGAAAACGTATAAATCGCAAGAGCAATCCCCATTGCCGCAGGCAATTTTCA
>VSNK01000403.1 GCA_009774255.1 Faecalicatena sp. | reverse complement strand
ATGGAAGTGCGTGTAATCAGATTTCAGCCAGAAATGGAAGTGCGTGTAATCAGATTTCAGCCAGAAATGGAAGTGCGCATAATCAGATGTTGATTGAGTATGAGATATAAATATAGGCGGCTCGCTAATCGAGCCGCCATTTACGTTGTAACAATAGCGTCAGCCGTAAAGCAACATATTTTTTATTCTGCCAGGCAGTGCTTCATGACTTCATAAGCGCCCTGTGTCCGGATTTCTTCCAGATATCCCGTAACTGCAGCCTCGAATCCGTCCATCCGGCTTAAATCTTCACCCCAGAAGCTTTCATTGGTACATACCGCGTGAGCCAGATCCGCGGCACTGTCATCCTTGTGTGCCTCAAAGAATTCCAGAACAAAGCGGTCGTCCTTGATGGGATATTCCTCCTCGCCACGGTGCCCGATCAAGGCATCCTCCGTCAGATGATCCCCACTGAAAAACGCGATGTAAAACGCGAAGGAAGCGGTAATGCATGTCGGAAGCTTCCCGGTCTTTTCCTGATATCCTTTCAGGGAGGGCAGGACCCGCGCTTTCCATTTAGAGGTGGAATTGAGGGAGATTGCCAGCAGCGCATGGTCAATAAACGGATTTTTAAACCGTTCTGTCACGGATGCGGCGAAGTCTTCCAGCTCCTCTTTTGGAAGTGTCAGTGTGGGGATGATTTCCTCATAAATGGTCTTATTCATAAATCCCTGGATCACATCATCATTCATGCAGTCACGCACGATATTCTGCCCGGCTAGATAAGCTCCAAGTACAAAGGAGGTATGCGCTCCGTTCAGGATACGGACTTTGCGCTGCTTATACGGCTTGTGATCATCCGTGATCAGCACAGGGAGCCCGGCTTCTTCAAAGGGAAGCTCTGTTTTCAGGGACTGGGGACCTTCGATCACCCAGAAGCCGAAGATCTCCCCGGTGTCGATCAGCCGGTCGATATAGCCGTTCTTTTCATTGATCGATTCGGCCTCGGCACGGGGATATCCTGTGACAATCCGGTCTACCAGTGTGGAACAGAAGATATTTTCACTCCGGATCCAGGCTGTAAAATCCTCTCCCAGATTCCATTGCTCTGCATATTGGAGGACACATTTTTCCAGTTCCTTTCCATTATTGTCGATCAGTTCGCAGGAAAGGATGACGAATCCCTTTCCGGTCTCCTTTCCGAATGTCTGGAAACGGCGGTAGAGGAACTGTGTCAGCTTTCCGGGATAGCTGTCCGCCGGGGTATCGGCAAACTGGCAGGATGGATCGTATACAATTCCGGCTTCGGTCGTATTGCATGCGATATATCTCAGGTCTGGGTTCTCCGCACAAGCCAGAAGCGCGTCAAATTCCGCATAGGGATTCAGACATCTGCTGACACAGGAAATGATCCGTTTCCGATTGACCTTCTGTCCATCCTGGAAACCGCGCAGATACAGGGTATAGAGCCCTTCCTGCTCATTGATCATATCGGCGAGTCCCGGTGCGATGGGCTGGCACAGGACGACTTTGGAATTAAAGCCGGTTTTTTCATTGAGGATATCGATAAAATAATCTACAAAAGCACGGAGAAAGTTGCCTTCTCCAAACTGCAGTACCCGTTCCGGCGCCTCGGGAAGCAGGTAGCCGTCATAATTCATATCTGTTAAAGTCTGATAACTTAGTTTTTTCATGAGAGTTCCTTTCCTTAGGAACTGTAAAAAAATAACAAGTCAAAATGCATAAGCTATTTCCATACAGTTCCTTAACAAATCGTTTTCAAATAGCCATGACAGAAGAGCCTGAGGTCTGCTGCCATGAGTAGTTACATTTTCATTTTATAATGTCACGCCCTGCTTGAAGATTGCAAAGTCATGGAATCCGGCCTCTTCGGATTTTAACTTTTCTCCGGAAGCGGTTCGGATCACCTTGTCAAAAAGCTGCTCGGCCAGTTCTTTCAGCGGTGTTCCCTCTACCATGGTCCCGCAGTTGAAGTCGATCCAGTTGGACTTCCGTTTATAGAGCGCGGAGTTGGTGGAGATCTTCATCGTCGGCACCGGGCAGGCAAAGGGGGTGCCCCTTCCGGTCGTAAACAGAACCATATGTGCTCCCGATGCAGCCAGTGCGGTGGAAGCCACCAGGTCATTTCCCGGGGCGCTTAATAAATGCAGTCCCTTGCCGCAAATGGGCTCGCCGTAGGAGAGGACTCCGCGGACCGGGGCGCTTCCGGATTTTTGGGTACATCCCAGAGATTTGTCCTCCAGAGTGGAGATACCACCCTTCTTGTTTCCAGGGGAGGGATTCTCATAAATGGTCTGGTTGTGGCTTTTGAAATATTCCTTAAAATCATTGATCAGGTCTACCGTCTTCCGGAACAGCTCTTCGGTCTCACAGCGGTTCATGAGTTGGGTCTCCGCACCGAACATTTCCGGAACCTCGGTCAGGATGGTGGTGCCTCCTTTGGAGATCAAAAGATCGGAAAATGCGCCCACGACAGGGTTCGCCGTGATACCGGACAGGCCGTCGGAGCCGCCGCACTTCATGCCAATGACCAGTTCGCTGCAGGGGAGAGGCTCCCGCCGGAACGCTCCGACATATTCCGCAAGTTCACCGATGATGTCAAGGGCATCCGCAATCTCATCCTCAGACTCCTGGCAGACGAGGAAGCGAACACGCTGAGGATCATAGTCTCCAATGTATTTTTTCAGCTCGTCAATATTGCTGTTCTCGCATCCCAGGCCGAGGACCAGTACGCCGCCTGCATTGGGATGGCGGATCAGATCGGCAAGGATCTGCCGGGTATGCTCCTGGTCGTCTCCCATCTGAGAGCAGCCATAGGGGTGCGGGAACGCGGAGATCTCGTCTATATGCTCCGTGAGGTATACCTGGGCCTGCCGCTCGATGGCTGTGGCTATATTATTGACGCAGCCTACGGTTGGGATGATCCAGATATTGTTGCGGACTCCGACTTTGCCGTCCGCTCTCCGATAGCCCTGGAAAAGGACGGGGGCAGAAGGCTCGACAGGAGAGAACTGCCTGTCGTAAGAATAAGTAAGTACATCTCCAAGCCCGGTCCGAAGGTTGTGGGTATGGATCCAGGAACCCGCTTTTGTCGGCTCCTTCGCAAATCCAATGGGGCTTCCGTATTTTATGACCCGTCCGCCCTCCGCGATATCAGAGAGGGCAAACTTATGCCCCTGGGGAATATCTTCGGCAAGCACAAGCTCCTGTGAGTCCACGGTGAGCTTACGTCCCGCAGGAAGCGGACACAAGGCAACGGCTACGTTATCCTTGGAGTGGATTTTAATAAATTCCTGCATGATGATTCCTTTCTGTAAGTAGTTTTCAGATAGTGACTGGTTTTGGTTCAGGTTACTATTATGTAGGTTCATTCATAGTAACGGAGTTGGTTCGTTTTACATATAATGTAAGCGCTTACATGAAATATACTACAAAAAAGGAGAGACGTCAATAGAAAAAACAAAAAAGTTGAAAATAAAGTAGAAAAAATGTTACAGATCACTCCGCGCCATTCGCAAAACGCATCTTCGATGCTTTTCCGCCGCTATGCGGCTATTTTTGCTCATAAACCGGCGCTCCCTTCGTCAGCCGCTGTCATGATAAGGAGTTGTAGGAAAATAACTGATACAAGTTGCGCAGGATATTGCTTCGGATGTGCAAGCACAAACTTATCATGACAGCGGCTGACGAGTGAACTGTAACAAAAAAATTCCAGCTGTGCGGTTGGATGCTCTAAAGAGCATCCAACCCACTTATCCATTCGCAAAAACCGTGCTGACGCACTCTTGCGTCTGCTAACGCAGCCGCTTTTTGC
>VSNK01000402.1 GCA_009774255.1 Faecalicatena sp. | reverse complement strand
CCCATTTAAACTTTCCATCAACTACTTTATCTATTTTCTTCTCGACTTTTTCATACTATTAATTTATTATACAAGCAGAAACAATACAAAATTATAATGATTCGGAGGACGAAAATGGGATTTATTATTATCCATCAAGCGACACCAGAACTTCCCGTACAAATTGCCACTTACTCTTTCAACTATTCTTTTGGACAGCGACACCCGAACACGGAGCTTTTGTTCCTGCTCTATGGAGAAGTAGATATCCTGATCGGAGATCAAACTTATCATATGTCAGAGGAAGATGTCTGCCTGATCAACAGCAATGCATACCACTATATGTATTGCATCGAAAACGCAGAAGCTCTCTCCATCTCTTTTCCCTTACAGGATATTCCGGGCATCCATTCTCACGATATCTTTTTTTCGCTGAATTCCTGTCAGAATACGCATGACCCCAGGTTCAATTATGTACGTTATCTGATCGCACAGCTGGTAAAAATAAATGCTTCCGGCGAATCTCATTTTGGTACATGGAGCCTGCTTTACGCTTTGGTCGAACATTTGATCGATCATTTTCAGATTCCGGCTCCTGAAAGCACAGTCAAAGGTGTGCAGAAAAACATCCTTTCCACAGCGCTGAACTATATTGAAGAGCACTATGATGAAAACCTGTCTCTTGCGGATCTGGCTGCCAGGCTTAGCGTATCGGCACCTTATCTTTCTTCCTCTTTCTCCAGACATCTGCAGATTACTTTTCTACAGCACTATAACAATGTACGGCTGAGCCACGCTGTACCAGACATGCTTATCAATAATTGTTCTCTGGATGAGATTGCCAGGAAAAACGGTTTTGCCGATATCCGAGCCTTCGCCGTCGCTTTCAGAAGAAAATATGGATGTTCTCCCTCTGTTTACCGGAAGCAGAATCGATTTTCCACTGTTTCAGATTCTCCGCGTCCGAAAAAAAGCATCCCATTTACTGAAGATGCATTTCAGTCTATTGCAAAATACTTACACTTGTTTCATGACAGGGAGCATATCATGCCTGCAAATCCTGCCGAATATATCTCGCTGAATGCCGGCTCCATCAGCTTCTCAACCATTGGCATTCCTTTAAAACATCATTTTCGAAAGTTCTGCTGTGTGGCTGACGCAAAACAATTTTTGTATGCGGATGTACAGGAAATGCTTCGTCGGATCCAGAAGGAAATCGGCTATGAATATGTAAAATTTCACGGGATACTTTCAGACGAAATGATGGTATACACGGAAGACGAAGAGGGTCACCCTGTTTACAGTTTTGTGTTAGTGGACAAGGTGCTTGATTTTATCATAAGCATCCATCTCAAGCCCTTAATCCAGTTGTCTTTTACACCGCAATCCATGGCTTCTGATCCGGAACATCTGATTGATATGCGGCACTACAATACTTCTCCGCCTAAAAGCATGCAGGCGTGGATAACTCTTGTCCGCAAATTCGTGGAGCATCTTTTGAAGCGTTACGGGAGAAAGCAGGTGGAAAGCTGGCTTTTCTGTGTATGGAATGAGCCGGATACTGGCAAGAATGCATTTGGCTGGGAAGATCGAGGGCTTTTCTTTGATTTTTACCACCAAACCTTCCTGACAGTGAAATCCATAGATAATGAGCTGCGTTTCGGCACTCCCTCACTGCTGATAGAGTCCAGAAAGGGGGATGGATGGGCTGACCATTTTTTCCAATATTGTATCCAATATGACTGCATGCCAGACTTTATCAATATCCATTATTATGACAATAATTTCCCTTTAAATACCGCCGCTGCAGATTCCGGCTTTCGGATTGCAGACCTACGAAACCAAAACCGGTCTTCCCCGCTAAAAGAAGACCAGTTTGCATTCACACAATTTATCAGTGAACTGAAATCTTTCCTGAGAAAGCATCATATGAATGGCATACCCATCTATCTGACAGAATGGAACCTTACGGTCTCACACAGGGATCTGATCAATGATACTTGTTTTAAAGCGTGTTATCTAACAAAAAACCTGCTGCAGAATTATGACCGGCTGGACTCCTATGGATATTGGTGCCTGACCGACTTCCACGAAGAACTTCCTCTTCCAAATGAATTATATCATGGCGGACTGGGGATGTTTACTTACAATGGTATTCCAAAATCTCATTACTATGCGTTTCGATTTATGACACATCTGGGGAATGAAATGATCGGCACTGGAAATGGCTATTTTATTACGAAAAAAGAATCTGAAATCCGGATAATCGTGTATAACTATGAGCATTATTCCAAATTGTTTGCAAAAGGAATCCTGTTTGATATGGACAGTGAAAATCGTTATGCTCCTTTCCTCGAAAGAAAGAAAGCAAAATTTTTCTTAAAATTAACGGATTTTCCATATAGCCATTGCCTGATCAAAGAATTTTTTATTAATCAGAATTTTGGAAGCAGTTATGATGCATGGATGAAAATGGGAGGCTCGCTGCTAGAGGATAATAATGACCTGTCCCTTTTACGTGAACAAGCTTCCCCAGGCCGGACACTATATCAGAAAAGATCCCAAAACGGAGTGCTTTCCTTGGAGAGTGAACTTGAACCGCTGGAAGTACGATTGATCCAGATCAAACCTGGGAAAAATGATCTTTTAGAAAAAACTAAGAATCTGTAGAAAAATATCTAATACATGCCGCACAGGATATTTCTTTTGATGTGCAGTTCAAAAACGCAGGCAGTGCGGGTATCATCAAGGCTTTTTGACTTATGCAGCCGGAGACAAAACCGGATGTTTCAATTATTTTATATAGATTCTTAAGACGCAGCACATACAAAGATGGCTAAACAACAGCTGCCTGAACCCCTCAAGAAAATTTCTTTATCATCTAATCAGGCAGTTTTTGTTCAGCCAACAGCATCTGTTTCATTTATTATAATATTTTGACACCCTGTAACCGGCAGGACCTTCTTTCCTATGGAAGAAATATTGTGCCTGCCGCTTCTCCCCCGAGGCCGCAATCTTCTGTACCGCCGTAGCCGACTGGTTCGCCTGCTTCTCCAGATTCGCAGGGCATTCTCCGTCTCGATGATCTCCCGCTGCGGCGCATCGTACTGCTCCTGCGATATCTCCCATTGGCGAGGGCAATATTCGCCTGCTCCGCCGCCATTTTCATAGTTTCCAGCTTCTCCTTGGTCTCCGAGACTGCCTGCTCCAGAAGCCGGTGCCTCTAAGCCAGCAATTCCGTATTGCCGGTGCCTTGTTAGCACCACCAATCGTCGAGTGCTAATTTTATCATTTCTTCATATTTGTGGCCATGCCGATCCCCGGCACAAACGATCCTGAAAGATTACTTTCATACTTTCTACAGAATTTCTTCCGTTCGTAATAGTAGAATCCAATCAGAAAATGACATCTTTAGAAATTTATTTATAAGACAGACTGCAGCCTAAAAGCCCGCTTAGTAAAACATATTGTTGAGTAATCCGGTGATACACCGTCAAGAATAAAAAAGATGAATATCTTTTCGAATTCTTCCCGAATTGTATAACACATGTCAAACAAATATACAATACCCAAAAAACGCCCCTGGATCATCAGTAACTTTTTTGTGTTACATGTCATCCCCCCGACCAATCACCACGCTGATTGGCCGGAAGGATACACATAAAAGTTGGTATTCAGGCCGCAAAGCGGCGGAAAAGCATCGAAGATGCGTTTTGCGAATGGCGCGGAGTGAACTGTAACATTTTCTGAGTTAGTTGTAATTTTTTACAAAAGTTGATATATAACACGTGTTCCCGGAACTTTTGCTTCAATAATATGCGTAACAACAAAAAGATACTATTTTGTGCATTTTGTAT
>VSNK01000401.1 GCA_009774255.1 Faecalicatena sp. | reverse complement strand
CGCTTCGGGCTCCACAGTTTCCGGAGCCTGTTTTAATTCTTCTGTACCCATATCCTTTATCCTTTCCGTAAAACCATACAGGGAAACCTTCTTTGCTATAACTATACCAAAAATAGCCTTTGCAGACAATGCGGTTTTACTAAAAATATTTTGTTTATTTTTTCTCTATGGCAGTTTTGAAAATCCCCCAGATAGCAGGAAAGATAAAACCAGACAATAGAATGCGCCCCGATTGGAGATATCCTCTCAGGTATGATGTTTAAAAATAATTGGCTTCTCTGTATCGGAACACCATCCGCATAAATAAGTCTATGGCAGATCGCGTAAAATGTCAATACAAATGACAGAGATAAAATGTGAACTTTCAGACACATTTATAGACTGTTGTAAAATCGGGATTTGAAATCTGAACTTACAAACGGCATTTTCCGGCAATCTGCTAAATCATTTTGCCCGATGGATTGCGCTATTTTGGCGCAGTTTCATGCAGGTGGGAATCATACATTTTTTGTTTATCTGTCAGCGCTCTGCCTGCTTCTTCGATTTCCCACCTTTCTGCTTCTGGCTCTTTCCTGCCGGTTCCTCTGCTTTTGGCGTCTCCAGCGGCTGGGCATCCCCTTTCGCCTCCGTCCCTCCGGATACGGCAAATTCATCTGGCACAAATTCCTGCTCCGGCTGCCCTAAGTTGCGGTTGATATGCCGGGAGATCCTGTACACGGCATTTTTTACATTGCCGATAAAAGCCCGGAGTTCTTGCGGCTCCTTATTCCCATATTCCTGCATCTCGCAGATTTTGTCAAACCGGAACCCGGAATTGTCTACCCCATATTTTTCCGCCACCACATAGGCGGCGCAGAATGCCTGGGGGGATGCCGCCGCCCGGCTGTACGTGCCGTCATGGGCATCCATGGAAGCGCAGGCCAGTTCCCGGTTGATGGCATGGAATGTGACTTCCTCGCTCATACCATTTCGCACATAGATCGTCCGCTCCCTAGGGATATACTGTGCCTGCACCTGTTCCGGCAGGTTATCGGCGATGCTGATCTTTGTTTCCGTGTCTTTTAACAGGGCACCCATCAGCGTCTGGATGGGCTTTGGCTCCGGCGGTTCCGGCTGTCTTATGCGGACCTGGCTGATGTCATAGGCTTTGCAGATCACATACCCCTGACGGATCTCCCCGTCCTTTTCATATTTCTGATCCGCGATAAAAGTATAGCCATGCGCGCCCGCCCGCAGGGTCTTATGCTCCCTCTTCCATCCCTCAAAGGTCTTGACCTGCCGGATTTCCGGGTTCTGGCTGTACAGGAGCAGGAGGTTGGCCGCCTTCTGCGGCTTGCACTGTGCTATGAAATTCAGGAAGCCTTTTAAGGATTCCCCGTCCCGGAAGACCTCCTGGACTTTAGAATCCACCTCTGCCCAGACTTCCTCCCGCTCCTGTTTCTTCATGGCTGCGTATTCTTCCTTCGATAACTGCTGGCTTGCGTCTACCGGGGCGTCTGCCCCGCTCTGCAAATATTGTGATAAATCCACTCCATCACCTTCCTTTCTCTTTGGTCTTCATTTTCTTCCTGATTCGGCGGTTTCCATTCCCGCGGCCCCTGTCCTTCTGATTCCGCTTCTTTGCCTCCTGCTTTTCCTGCCGGATCTCGTCCAGTTCCTTCCGCACCGAGGGTTTCCTATTCTGCTCCCCCTGTGCGGATGAAATACCGCTGCTGCGCGAGGAAGGTTCGGACAGATTCCTTCCCTCCTGCGCCCCGGTAAAATTTTCCATTTCAGGTCCGTCCATTTCAGGTTCATCCATTCCAGATCTGCCCATCCCCGGCAGTTCCCCAACATTGAAATCGTCCTCAAAATAGCTGAGTTCGAATTGAACCTCGCCATCCGGCATCTCCACGGTTTCTGTCTTTACTGTGGAAGACTGTTCTGGCTGCGCTGTTCTTTCTGCTTCCTTCAGTTTTCCGGGCATATGGGATTCTACCGTCTCTCCCACATTCTCCTGCACGGCCTCCCCGTTTTCGGACTTCAGGAAATCCAGTTCCATCTGATCCATCACCCGGTTCACCTTTGCCGCGTCATCGGCAAATACCATCAGTTCGCACAGCCCTGGATTTTTCCGATCTCGGATCACTACATAGGGGAGTCCCCTTTTTTTGGCTTCCTTTGCAAATTCATGGATCCGGTCTGACGGGATGGTGAAAAATTTCATCGGCCGGTTTTCCCTCAGCATGCGCGCCATGGAGATCCTGCCATAGCTCTTCTGGTTGTTTTTCATGACTGCCGCAAGAAAAACCGCCAGGTTCTTTGCCATGGAACCGGACAATCTTAGCCCGTGGTCAATCCCCTCCAAAGAATAGCGGACGACCTGGTCTGCCGCCTCACCTCCAAAATTCATGCGGTTCTCCCTCCTTTCCTTTTTTTCAGTTTTACAGAACTGATCGGGAACGCATTTTTATCTCCGTTGTTCTGCAAAACATTCAGTCGAAATCATTTCCTCTTCAACTCCTGCTAAATATCTGTACCTCTTCAGCGCTGCATGGATCGTTCCGGCTTCTTCCCGGATTTCGGCTGTAATTCGCTGGGAGCCTGGCCAGAAAGCGGGCGGATAAATTCCATCCTCCCTGCAGCATAGATTGCCTGGCGGTTCAGGAGCCTCTGCCACACCCCTGCTTTGGGAGCCCACCGGAACCCGTTTGCTTTTAGCTGGGCACGGTGTTCGTCGGAGGGCTTTTCATCAAATATGATCTGGAGCCGCCCTGCTTCCTGATTCGCCACCGCTTTCCCACCGTCAAACTCCCATCCGCAAAACCCGGTTTCCGCATTCTGTTTCAATTCCTCAATGCGGCGCTTCAGCCGCCGGATCTCTGCACTATTATTGGTGAGCTGGTAGGTGGGGAATGGCTTCGGCTCCGGATACCAGCACTGTTCCATGGAAACCTTAAGCCGCCTAAGTCGTTCCCCATCCAGCAGGGGACATCCGTCCAGAGTCTTATTTTTGCGGAAAAAGGCATTCACATCCTTCATCAGCTTCTGGGTGTTCTCTAACCGTTCCAGCTTCTGCTCTAACTGCTCGATTGCATGGGGGTGGTCGGAACGAATGCCGCCCATCCCGGTACTACGGATCTTATCCAGAAGCCCCTGCACCTGCCGCCATTCTTCCATATTTTTATCGCTTGCGGCGTTCTGTTTTTCCTTTTTCCGTGTAGGAAAGTTGGAAGCCCCTGCGATCATCACCGACGGCACACGGGCTGAAATCTCATACCCCTTGTTCATGTTTTCCGCCAGTTTCCGGGCATAGGTATCCACCAGCCGGTCTATTTTTTCGTGATAAATAGGGTCTGCCCTTTCCTTCTGCTGTTCCGCGAGCCGCACGGCCCGATCCACACAGCGGCGGTATTCTGCCGTTGCGCTTCCGGGCACGTAATCAAAAAAACTGTTCATTTCTTTTGCCCTGCGTGCGGCATCTTCATTGATCGGATAATACATGACAGGAATCCCTGTATAGCCTGCATGGGTTTGATTATTTTCTGTTTCCGGTGGTACGACATCTACAGATCCTATATGACTCTGATCCGTTTCCTCTCCGATTATTTCTGCCATCCCCATTCCTCCTTTCCTATTTGGTTCTTTTTCTGCGCATCCTGCTGCTCCGTCTGGCGCAGCCGTTCCTCCATCTCCTTTGAATGCGTTTCGATCTGTATACACATTTTGACTTCTTTCCTGAGTTGCTTCAGTTGATCCCTGATCTCGCTGATCCTTGGTGAATCTGGCTGTACCCGGTAGAGCCTCCGGCGCTCTTTTAAGAGTGATACTACCTGTAGTGGTCAAGCCTTTTTGTAACATTTGTGGCTAAAAATTTATTGGATTGTTGCCTGGAGTCTATCGGAGCTGT
>VSNK01000400.1 GCA_009774255.1 Faecalicatena sp. | reverse complement strand
CTAAGAAAATCTCAATATATAGTTTCTTGATTGGTATTTCTTTTCCAAATATTTCTTTTATAAGTTGTTCTTTATTTTCATCGATCTTTTTATTTAGATATGTTATAAATTGTAAAATATTGTCCTGCGAAATTATATAACTTTTGTATCCGGTATTCGAGTCTTTGGCAATACCCGAAAAAGTATCTGTATTTTGCTCCAGAATTGGCAGGACGTCATCATCAATTAAACTTGTGATTTTTTCATGTATTCCTTGCACTAACTGCATCAGGAATGTTTTTCCACTGTTATTCGGCCCGACCAGAAGAGTATAGCTATCGATACAAATTCTGGCACTTTCAATTTTTGCAAAATTTTCTACGCCTAAAAAGACATGCATTTCGTTTCTCCTTATCAAATCTAAGCATGATTCATTCCAAATTCATCTCATGTATTGTAACATATAAAAATGAGAATGTGAATCTTTTTTCTTCCTAAGCAAATCTTAATCTTTTGTAGAGAAAATATAGAGATTTGGGTGGTATCCTGTCCTTATCAGACAAAACACAGGAGGGACTTATGACTGCAGCAATCAAGATAGAGAATTTGAATCAATTTTATGGAAAAAAGCAGGCTCTCAAAGACATCAACCTTACCATCGGGACCGGAATGTTCGGTCTTCTTGGGAGAAACGGAGCGGGTAAGACGACGCTTATGAAAGTACTCTCAACCCTGCTTCCAAAATCAGAGGGCCGGATCACGGTCTGCGAAAGGAAAATCGAGCAGGCGAAGGAGGTGCGGAAGATCACGGGATACCTGCCCCAGGAATTTTCCATGTATCCCAATATGTCGGTTTATGAAGCCATGGATTATCTGGGCGTGCTCTCCGGCCTGTCCAGGCAGCAGCGGAAGCAGCGGATCTCGGAGCTTTTGGAGCGGGTAAACCTTAAGGACAGCCGAAAGAAAAAGGTGAAGGAGCTTTCCGGGGGCATGAAGCGGCGGTTGGGAATCGCGCAGGCCATTTTGCACGATCCGAAAGTACTCATTGTGGATGAGCCGACAGCCGGGCTGGATCCGGAAGAGCGTGTCCGGTTCCGCAATCTCCTGTGCGAGATCGCGGAGGAGAGGATCGTGATCCTTTCCACGCACATTGTCGGGGACGTTGAGGCGACCTGTGAAAATATCGCCGTTTTGGACTGGGGCGAACTTATTTACCAGGGAACGGTGTCCGAGCTCATCGGCAGGGCCGAGGGCAGCGTGTATCAGGCGGAGATCAGCAAAAGGGAGCTGGAAGATCTGAAAAAGCACTGTACCGTGACCAGCATGCTGACCCTGGGGAATAACGTGATGGTACGGTTTCTTTCGGAGGAAGAGCCCTTTGCGTCTACGAAGCCCTGTGCCGCGGGCGTCGAGGACGCGTACATGTATCTGATGCAGGGAAGAGGAGGTGAGCACGGATGTTCGGACAGTTATTGATCAGGGAATGCCGCCAGATTGCCCGGAGTCTGATCTACTGGCTGATTGTCCTGGTTCTGATATTCGATTACGCTACCCAGCTTGGTGGTACGGAAATGAGGACAGAGCCCGAAAAAGGGCTGGAATACTACGGCTATAAGGCCAGTGAAGATGAAAATATTATCATGGAAACCACATTGGGGATATTGGTTGAGGAATATGGTGAAGATCGCTTTGTCACCTATCCCATTGGTTTCTATAAAAGAGTCACGTTAGATGAAGAGGAAGAACAGAGGATTCAGGAGATTATCCAGGAAACCACCGGGATTTCCGGCCGGGATGAGGCGGAAAAGTTCCTGGACGAATGGTATGAATCCCAGAGATCTGACGCAGAGGGCGGCCAGAATGTTATGGCCAGGAGGACTCCGGTTGTAAAACCAGCGCCGGGCCTGACCTATGACCGATTTTGTGAACTGATGGATGAGGCTGACCGTATTCTGGGAGGCGGCTCTGATTACGGAGAAGGCAGCAGGGGCGGTGAGGAACCTAAGACATATGAGGACGCGCTGAAGGAGTATCGGGAGCTGACGGAAAAAGACCGTCTGACCGGAGGCTATGCAAGGCTTTTTTGCGATTATATGGGTATTTTTCTGGGAATTCTGCCCGTATTTCTGGCAGTGACAAGAGGGCTGCGGGACCGGCGTTCAGGCATGCAGGAACTGATCTATTCCAGAAAAGGCTCTTCCGCTGTGATCATTTTCAGCCGCTATGCCGCCATGCTGGTCATGCTGTTCCTCCCGGTGTTGCTGCTTTCCCTGCCTCTGTTCACGCGATGTCTCAGGTACGCGTCCGCGGCCGGCATTTCCGCGGATTCATGGGTTTTTGTAAAATACACCCTGGGCTGGCTTATGCCCACGGTCATGGCCGTTACCGCAGTGGGAATGTTTTTTACGGAGCTCACCGATACGGCACTGGGGGTACTTGTGCAGGGCGTGTGGTGGTTTGTCACCGTGTTCACCGGAGCCGATACGCTCCATGGCGGCATGTACGGCTGGAACCTGATCCCACGGCACAATACGGTGATGAACTGGGCCGGATACCAGGAGGGTTTCGCGCAGCTTGCGGCAAACAGGCTCATGTATGTGCTGCTCGCATTGGTCTTGACAGCTCTTACCACCCTTATTTATAATCAGAAGAGGAAAGGACGGTACCGCCTGGCATGGAAAAATATCTGCAGATTGAAAAAGTAAATTTAAAATATCACATTCCCCTGCATGTTCTCGTCTGTATCCTGCTGCTTGCCGTTTCGCCGCTGTTTCTGGGCGTGGAGAATCTTTCGGCGGAGGATACGGCAAAGGTGCTGGAGCGGTACGCGGCGCTGACAGGCATTATCATGATGACTCCCGTATTTCTCCCGGAGCAGGACAAAAACCTCCGGGAGCTGGTCTGCGCAAAATATGTGAACAGCGCTTTCGTTTATCTGACGCGCCTTCTGGGAAATGTGCTTCTCCTGGCACTTCTTCTGGGAGTTTACATGCTGATGCTGTACGTCGGAGGGTGTACCTTCCCGGCGGCCAGATATTTCCTGGGAACCCTGGCGGAAATGCTGTTCCTGGGCGGGCTGGGGCTCTGCTTATACGGCTTGTCCGATAATCTTGTGGCAGGATATATGGCACCTGTGGTCTACTATATCTCTGCGATCGGAAGCGGGGACAAATATCTGAAGCTTTTGTATCCATTTTCCATGTCGGCAGGAAGCTACACGGAGAAATACTGCCTGTTCGCAGGGGCAGCGGTGCTGACGGCGGCAGGAATATTCTTTCGGTGCAGGAGGAGATAGAGAAGCTCTGTAACTATGTGGTGTGTTTGATGGGATAAAGTCCGCGTGAAATGGGCGGAAATAAAGAAGTTTTGTAACTATGTGGTCGTCTCGATGAGACTACTGAGCAGATACGCTTTTTGGGAGAAAAATAATGGTGGATTTTTATCAACGCATGAAATTGGTCTGCGCTCAGATTCCCGCCGGCAGGGTTGCAACATATGGACAGATCGCCCTTTTATGCGGAAAACCGGGCAATGCCAGACAGGTTGGCTATGCGCTGCGCCGGGGCAGGGCGGGAGAGCAGGTTATGGCACACCGCATCGTAAATGCAAAAGGTGTTTTGAGCGGTGCAGAGGCTTTTGAGACTCCGGAAACGCAGAAACAGCTTCTGGAGTCCGAGGGCGTACAGGTCCAAAAGACGGAGACAGGCTGGAGGGTAGACCTAAAGAAATATGGCTGGGAAAATACGATGGAGGAAGCAGAACAATTGTACAGGCTTTTCAAGGAAGGCGGGATATAATATAGGCTTTACACGTTAAGCCTCTTTTTCTACAATGAATGTAAGCGCTTCAAAAGATGGCGTCTGGTAAATCTCACAAAACTTTGCTATACTGAGATCATTATTTATTGAACTATT
>VSNK01000040.1 GCA_009774255.1 Faecalicatena sp. | reverse complement strand
TCAGTAAGAATTCAACTATACACGAGGTATCTTTTTTTATCAACCCCCTTGCACTTTATATTATACAGGAAGCTTTCATCTCTTTAAATGCTTTATTCTTATTGTGACCATTCTATAATAATTTTTCTCGTTTTTCGGAAAACTTCATCTTTAGAAGTATATTATCATGCGAAACCAGTAGAATCAATCATATATACTTCATCTTTAGAAGTGAGGGTGCAAATGAAGATATACTGGAATGGTGAATCAAAGAATATTATTGGGAACAAAGTCAAAACCTTGCGGAAATCCCAGGGTATTTCACAAAAGACACTTGCCGCACGGCTCCAAACAGAGGGATTTGAATTTACAGATCTAACAATTTTACGAATTGAACAGGGAAAACGCTTTGTACCAGATTATGAAATCGTGGCCCTGGCAAATTATTTTCATGTAACAACGGACTTTCTCCTGGGTATGAGCAACGTCAAATAAGCGGTTCTGATTTTCATCAACAGATACCGCTTATTCCTTTGTTCTCGCATTATTAAATTTGTATCCCACTCCCCATTCTGTTAGAATAAAAATTGGTTTTGCAGGGTTCGGCTCTATTTTTTTACGGATTCTCCTGATTAAACTCATAACATTTTCCTGCGCCCCGTAAAACGGCGTTTTCCATACCTGATTATATATCTGCTCCTTAGAGAATACTTGTCCCGGATTTTTGGCTAATAAATACAATATCTCAAACTCATAATTTGTTAGTTCAATGTTTTCATCATCCCGCTTTACAGTTCTGGTTCCAGGATCAATAACTAGGCTGCCATGCTCTAAAACACTGACGGCAGGTGAAGATGAAGATAACACCAGATGCCCTTTTGATTCTAAAAAATTCAATACCTCTTCCTTTGCAACTTTCTCATTTTTTTCAAATGTTATCATCAAAATTTCCATATGTTCACCCCTTTTGTAAGAGAATCGAACGGATCTATAAATAATAAAGGATACAGCTTTTCACCCTCCTGCAGCCGCATCCTGTCATTCCACCCCCCCATACCTTCCATACTGGATTTCAAAATATCATCATCAAACACATCTATTCAGCGTCCACATGAATCCTGTATATTAAGTAAAATTATTTATGCGATATTTTTCTGGGACATAATCGAGTAATATAATATCCTGCAAAAACAAAAAGCAACATAATAACAGTATAATCTGCTATAAAAAATATGACTGGTTCCTCGAAATCGAAAAAAACATATTGCATCCTTAACAGCATATATTCTAAAATCTGCCTTTTATTGAATGCATAAATTCCATATAACGAAACAATAGCCACACTGCACCCAATAAGAATCTTATGTTTTGAAAGAAAACCCGTATCAGATAATTTCCGGCAAAATTGTTTCGATAAAAACCTCCCATGAAATCCCATATGTACTGCCATACATACAAATCCCCAATAAGAAGCTGTCAGGTGAACTATTCTGGCTGAAGACTGCATACCCCTGAATGGCAAAAATGTAAATACATGCTGTGACAATACCATTCCGCTCCACATAAGAAGGAGCATATCAATAAGCAGTAATATATTTACAAATGCGCTTATCATTCTCCCTTTCGTATATTTTCCTTTTATCAGTGTCCTGTGCCACCCACAGTTCAATATGTGATGCATAAAAAGTAAAAGGAACATTCCAATACCACACCATTCGTGAATGGTTTCCCCTATCAGTTTATATGCCATAAGCACCGGCAGCATAATAGCCATACATATATCCACATATAGTTTCACTCTCTTTTTCTTCACTATTATATGTCTCCTTAATATTTATCAAATTTTATTACTCTATATTTATTTTTACTTTATAAGCCCAATAAGCTCAATTCCTTCCTCTTTTCCCATATTACGGCTGTATTTTTTTTCAACAGAATTATTCCAGTGTTCATGTACGCCAAGATTTATTACTGATTTACCATTTCCATTCTTATACACTATTTCAGAAGGAGCCTGATTTACCAGTCCTGCTTCATGCAGATAATTCTCCACATTAGGATTATCTTTCAAAACCCCATTATGTTCCGTAACAGCAGGCTCATTGATTAAAAAATCCGCCCCCACAGAATCAATTGCCACAGGATCTTGTGAAACAAATACGCTGGACGTATAATTTCCGTCAAAAGGCATCTGCTGCCATCTGGCCGTTTCTTCTGTAATGGAAGCGCCCTCAGATGTAGCGCAGATCAACGCATCCAGCATATACAGCACAGTTTTCCCTCCAAGCTGCTCATTCGCCATCAGATCTGTAAGCGGACTGTAACTGCCCATTTCGTTCTTTGTCAAAAACTGATGCAGGTTCGCTCCTTCCGGCGGGCGCATTGCATTCCCATTGATAAAAGAGCCAAAATGATTTTTTCCACAGAGCGTAATCCCATAGCTATGCCCTTTCAAATTTGCAAGATTAATCAGGTATTCTGCCTCCGTCACACAAGTAGGCAGGTAATTCACTGCCCCTCTGAACTCATACGACCAGTTGATAGGAGATTTCTCATCCGCAATGCCATTCTTCCGGTCTACAAAATGAACGCCCTCTAATATCCCCTCCGTACACATTTCCACCATATAGTCCGGAAACAGCCTTGATACGTCATATACGGTAATATCTGATGGCTTGATACCGGCTTTCTCCACAAGTGAAAGCAACAGTGTCTTTAGCAGGACAGGATTGGTATAGCTCATCTGTGTTTCACCGGAAATATCGTCATCAAAGACACCAGAGCCATTGATATTCGCCTTTATTGCAACCTTTTCTCCTGCTGCATAAGAAACTTCTCCCTTCCCCCTAGCAGCATTATGAGCCTGGAACAATGTGTTCCAGCCCTCTTTTGCTGTTTCCTTTCCTCCCAGGGAAGCGATACTGTCATTTACCATGTTCTGAATGACAGCTTCATCAAAATTTTCTGTCTGCCACCAGTACCCACTTCCATCCCACAACACAGAATCCGTATCGTAATTCCATACCACACGCCCCGGCATGGCTCCAATCCCTTTCCCATATGGTTCATGCTCAGGAAAAACAGAATCATAAGGATGCCTGCTAGTGTAGGCTTCTGTTTCCTCTGTCTGCTGTTCCATTACAGAACCCACGTTTTTCCCAGATTTATCCTGCGAAATATTATTTTCTCCCCTGTCATCCTCTGAAGAAATCTTTTGCTCATTCTGCTGCTCTCCACATGCGGTGAGTAAACAGATCATAATAACGCTCATGAACACACACATAAATTTTCTCATAATCAAAACGCCTCCCATTAGTTTTTAAAATAATCCATCATTTCATAAGTCAGGCTAATTCCATCATCTTTCATTTTCATATCGTTTCTTGCCACCCATTCCGCTTCCGAAAGTTCTATCCCGTCAAGCGTGATTTCTCCGCTCCCATCAAGCTCACAGAAAAATCCCTAAAGCAGCGTATCCGAAAACGGCCACGGCTGGCTTTTATAATATTTCAGATTCTTCACATTTACCCCGACTTCCTCCATCACCTCACGCCGGACAGTTTGTTCAATACTTTCACCCACCTCGGCAAATCCGGCGATTAGGGAATAGCGTGTACCGTCCCTTCGGTCTGCATATTTTGTCATTAGTATTTTATCCTCATGGATTACCCCTACGATGACGGCAGGAGATATTTTCGGGTATACTATATTTTCACAGCAAGGACAGCGTAAGACCCTCTCTTTCTCTCCATGCACCAGATACTCCCCACAAGCACCGCAAAATCGGTTATTGTGATACCATCTGTTCAGTTGGATTGCTGTCCCGCATACAAAATATAACCATTTCGGCGTATAAATACCAGAGCCGTTTAACCGGTATAACCTATATCCAGACTTTTCCTGCCAATAATCCACCATTTCTTTTTCTATGTCTCTATTTTGAATATAGGGCATAAATATCGGTTGTCCATCTATGGAAAACAAATAAATGCAAGGAAACGGCCTGCTGCCAAGTTCACGCCGTTTCGGAACGGAAAGCTCTCCCTTTTTCTCCTGCAAAAGCACCTGATTCCCACAGGCATAGATCACGTATGCCATATCATCCACATCTATATTCTTATATTGGTTATCAAATTCTTTCGGCGCAATATCCTGAATCATATTCCTCAAATCCTTTCTAAACGCCCCAAATGGGAATTTTGAAATTTTTTACTGTAAAGTAAATGGCAATACCATCAGCAGCACATAAGAAGCCAGACGGAACCACTTTAAAAATCCCGGAATTTCTGCCCAAATCCGTTTCGATAATACGCCAAGGACTGCCACCAGCATCAAAAGCGTGCTTAAGATACTCGCAAGGCTAAAACTTATCCCTGTAATGCCTGCGGTAAGAACGGGCAGGCTTACCGAATAGCCAAGCACAAAAAGAAGCGGCGGGCAAGGCGTTATCCCATACAAGATGCCTGCCGCTAACATCGGGTAATGCCTTCCTAAATGCTGTGGTTCTTTCCCACATTCCTTACAATGCCCACACTCTGCCATCCCCTTCCTTATTTCCCGAAACCAGCGCACTGCCATAAAAAATCCGAACAGGCCCATCATCACCTGCACAGCCAGACGAAACGGGAAATCTCCGATATAACCTTTTTCCGAAATAAATTGCTTTCCAATCGTGGAAACAGCCAGGCACAGAACGGACACCCCCAAAAGTTTCCCGCTAAAAAACAGCATAAATGTACCAAAGCTTTTTTTCACACCATTTCCGTGGGAAACAATATAGGCCGATAAAAAAGCGCTGACAAACGGGCTGCAGCAGGTCCCGCAGCCAATTCCTACGGAAAAAGCAGTCGCCGATGGAGTAAACAGAACTTCCATCATTCCCGCTGCCCCCTTTCGCTTGCAATCAAAGCCGCGCCGATTGCCCCGTTAAACTGCGGATAAGCTGCCACATACACTTCCTTCATCAGTTCTTCCTCAAACGCCCTGCAGATACCAACATTTTTTGCCCCGCCTCCAGTCATCAGAATATCCCCTCCCTTTTGTGAACGCTTCATCATCTTTATGATACGCTTTGCCATAGACAGATGCATCCCATAAAGAATATCCCTGCGGTCATATTTCCGCGCTACAAGGGAAATCACCTCTGACTGGGCAAAAACAACGCAGGTACTGTTAATATCACATGGTTCCTTACTCTCTAAAGAAAGCGGCCCGATCTGGTCAATGGTTGTTTCCAATATCTGCGCGGCAATCTCTAAAAATTTCCCGGTTCCGGCGGCACATTTATCATTCATGGTAAAATTGCGTATATTATAGTTTTCATCCAGATAAATAATCTTACTGTCCTGTCCCCCGATGTCAACTACAATGCCCGGATGGTACTCTTTTGGAGCCGTCACCCTGACCCCATAAGCATGTGCCGTAATCTCTGAAATATCATCATCCGCTAATTCAAGGATTTTCCGGCTGTACCCGGTTGCCATGATATAGCCGATGTCATTTCTCGCCAATCCATTTTTCTTACAAATCTTACGCAGCATATCCTCTGATGTTCCATTATTATCTATCCCTGTATTGCATACTAATGTATCCACCACCTGTTTCCCGTCAAACAAAGCTGCCTTCAGATAGGTGGAGCCACCGTCAAACCCTACAAAATATTTCATATGTACGTCACCTCCGTTTTTGCTTATGATATTCTTTCATTTTAATCATCTCTATAAAAGCTTCCATGCGGATGCGAAGCTGCTCCACATCTTCCTCATTGTAATCGCTTTCTATCCGGATGACCGGAACGCCCATCTGTTCCAATTCTTCTTCTAAAATGGGATACTCGTAATCATATACAAGACATCCCCGCAGGATGTGGCAGACAATCCCCTGAACCTGATACTCCTTCACCATCTGGCGGATGCGGAAGATCCTCTGGGAATTATCCGCAAATACCGGGCAGGTGCATGGCTTGATATAACGATCTGCAAGCGCATACACCATTCCGTCAAAGCTCATATCCACAACCGTCTGGATATTCTCTTTTCCCCGTTCTGTATAAATATTTTTCAGCCGCATCGGACAGGCAGCATAACACGCTCCGCATTCCGTACAAGCCGTACAGTCTTTTTTCAGCTTAAATATATTTAATTTATAAAATATTCCCAATAAATACCCCATTGGACACATAATACACCAGAAACGCTTGATAAAAAAACTGCCCACTAAAAGCGGTATCGTCAGGATTCCGCCAAGCACAAGGTCAATCCAGTACCCGCCAAGTGCAGGCGAAAATATCTTATTTGGGCATATATCACAGAAGTTGCCGCCTGTAAAGGTAAAACACAAAAACAGAAGAATCCAAGTCCATTTTAGCGGCTGCAAAATCTGGTTCATGCGGTCCGTCACGATAATTGGCCGGATATGCAGGAATGTCCGCAGCTTATCCATCAAGTCCTGCACAAACCCAAGCGGACACATAAACCCACATAGGATTCTCCCAAACAGAATCAGGAAGAGAAACAGAGTTCCCATGTACGCCGCAATATAACTAAAACTGCGTGTGGTAAACAGCTCCGGCAAATGTGTCAGATAATAGCAGCTTGATTCCAGTGTCTGATCCAGGTTGAACGGGCAGCTAAACACCGGGACCGCTATCTGGTTTAAAACCTGCCCCTGCTCTACAATCTTCCCCGCATACGTCCACAGGAAAAAACCAGCCATCAGAAACAGCCACCTTATTAGCAAAAAGTGAGATTCTGTTTTTAGCATCAGCGGATTTGCCGCATAAATTCCCGCCTTTTCCCGCGAATAAATCCGGTATTCCGGTGATTTCTGAAGCCTACTTTTTCGGATCAGATGCACAAGGACAATCCCAGCCGCCGATAGCGCCAAAATCAAAAGCAACGGAATCTGCGCCTTCCAAAAATGCGGCGAAAAATAAGCATAATCCTCCAATGCATAATACATCCGATAAACGGTTCCCTCTTTTGGCTCATAGGAAACAGTCAGGCCGCTGCGTATGTACTTTACAGGAAGATTCTTAATATAACCGGAATCATCCGTTTTAAAATCCTTTCTCTGAAAATCAGATGCCGTCACAGCTTTTCCCCGGAAAAATACCTGTATTTTTTTCCGCTCCTCGAAACAGACTTCAAACGGAATCTCATCACTGTGAAACCCACGGGGAACCGCAGCATAGGCATGAGGTCCAAAATCTGCCCTGGCAGAATCATAAACTGTTTCCGCCTTGCCATCGCCGTCTATATCATCCTGCCTTTCCCCTGCGACTGCCACGAAATATCCGGTGAAATCCTCCCGGATTGGCTGGCTGCTTTCCAGATCCACAGCCGTTATACCCTCTGCCGTTTTCGCATACATCAAAATATCCAGATTCCCCACTGCACCTGCCTGTCCGTCCTCATTCCCGGATACATGATCATCCGTCCAGAATTGCAGTTCCCTGTCGTCACCATAGGCGAACCATACTGCAGAGGAAACCTTTGCCGGAGGCTGCCCTGTTTCCAGGACAAATTGATAATCAGACGGCATCATATGAAATTGATACAGCACAAGTTTATTTGCAAAAAAAGCGGCGGCTGTCAGCATGGCACAAATAACATACACCAAGATCCTGCCCCACTTACGCTTGTTTGCTAATCCATCCATATATTTTTGCTCCTTTCATCCCTGCCCGCCCTGGCTGTGATTCAGCTTTCAGCGTCACCGTAACTTCTTCTCTGTTTTTTGTCCCTCTGCCTTAAAATCTCTGCAAATGCTTCCACCCGAAGCCTTAACTGTTCCACATCCTGATTGTTATAATCCGTTTCCATACGGATAACTGGAATATCATATTTTGCAAACAAACGCTCAAACCGCTCCATTTCAAAATCATATTCAATCTGCCCTTTCAGCACATGGCAGACTGCGCCGTCCACCGGATACTGCTTCAAATACTGGGATATTTTAAGAAACAGCGTGTCATTTTGTACATAGGAAGAAGATGCGTCATTCACAAAAGATTTCCGGCACATTTCTTCAAATCCGCCTGTTCCGTCATACGGCTTTATCACATCAGGTATCATAAAATTCCCGCCGAAAGAAAGTCCTGCCTCCTTTAAAAGAAATGGCACTTTATAATTTGGAAAATAAACAGGGGAGCCAAACAGCAGCGCCTTACAGATGCCTGCATCCATATCTGTATCCTCTTTTATTCTGGCTAACTGCCTGTTCAGCGCCAGTAACCGCTTTGTCCACTCCCTATAATCATCCGCAAGCAGATAACAAAACGGTACAAATATCCGACGTTATCCCGAACATTAGGAAAATTTCATCCGGAAGGCTGTTTCCTGCCACAAATACTTTTTCTCTTCCTGAAGAGAAATCGCGCAGCCTTCTTCCTGCAAGTTCCAAAAACCATGAGGCTTCTTCAAGTACGGGAGATTCTGCCGCAGTCTCGCCTAGTATATCCTCTATTTCTTTTTCATAAGGCCTGCCTTTTCCTATATCCAGAAACAACACCTCCTGCCGCCAAAACGATAAATACAAGGCAGTTATCCCATGCTTTCATCGTTGCAATATAATCTGCTGTCTTTAAAGTCCCTTATATATAAATCTGCCTTTTCCATCAGATCATCCCTGTCCTGCCTGGCAGAAAAATCTTCTATAATCACTGTATCAACCGGTACTCTCCTTGCCGTCCTAAGAGCTGCAAAGGTATCTTCAAAAAGAACGGCATATTCTGCAGTGCCTCCCATACGACGCAAAGCATATCTATAATATTCCGGATCGGACTTATCCGTTTCCATCTGATCACCGCAGACAAGCACATCAAACAATCTTAAAACATCATGATGATCCAGAAGGCCTTCTGCCAGTTCTCTGTGATTCGCCGTGACGAGGGCAATTTTTTTACCCTTCTCTTTTAAATAATGAAGATACTGCCTGGCTCCCTGCTTTAAGCCGAGTTCTTTCCAATATTTATACTGTATCTCTGCTGTCCACTCACGGAAAATATCCTCTCCCGATAAAGGAAGGCCGTACCGTTTTGCGATATATTCTGCACTTTCCCTAAGCGGCAGTGTGTCAAACTTAATTTTGGCCTCTGCATCGCCCTTCTTTTTATAGCTTTCCAAAAATGTCCCAAGGAAATTGTCCCACAGCCACATCGAATCTGCCAGAGTGCCATCCATATCAAACAGGAAAAAATTTTTTACCGCGAAATCCAAACTTTGAACCATATGTATTCTCCTTAGTGTGTAAGATTCCTTGCCCAAGTATATTTCCGGTAATACCAGAGAACAATCGGAACCTTAACCCCTTCATCCATGCAGATAATCAGATAGACTGCCAATACCGGGAGATTCAGATAAAATGCCGCAAGAGCCGCAAGAGGTATGATGGCCAGCCAGAGGACGATCATGTCACAGATACATCCAAACCTTGACTGTCCCCCTGCACAGAAGATTCCGCCAATCACCATATTATTTATTGACCCGGCAACCACATAATAACAGTTAATCAACAGCATACCTGATAAGTACCCTAATGCGTCAGGCGTCAATGCCGCAAAAGAAAGAATGAGCGGACGAATCATAAATAACAGAAGGCCAGAACTGCCTCCCAATACCGCAGCCAGCACAATTGACTGTCTGGCATACCGTTTTGCCGTTTCTATGGCATTTTTTCCAAGCTCATTTCCAACCAGAATTGCACCGGCTGTCCCTATCCCTTTCGTTACGCATACAATCAGGTTTCTCACAATATTAGCAACTGAATTTGCCGCCACCGCATCCGCCCCCATATGCCCGATAATTACTGCATACATAGTCACACCGCCGCCCCAAAAGAAATAGTTTCCCACAATCGGCAGAGTGTAGCGATTAAAATCCCTGCGGATTAACATATCCACTTTCATGAGATAAGGCAGACGGATATGGATGCTTTCTTTTTTCCCAGACTCCAGAAGCGTCCATATCATCTGAATTACAGTTGCAAGAACCGTGGCAAGGGCTGCGCCCTGAATACCCAGAGCTGGAATTATCCCAAACGCCCCAAAAATAAATACCACATTGAAGATTACGTTTAAAATCATGGAAGATGAGCCAATTACTGTACTTTTTGCTGTCTTTCCGCTGTTCTTCATAATACATAGATATACCTGTGAAATCCCAAGAGGCACATACGATATACCGGCAATACGGAGATACTCTGCACCTCTGACGATTAATTCCCTGTCATTTGTAAATATCCTCATAAGCTGCCCTGGCAAAAAGAATGCCGCACACAAAAACACCACAGATACCAGAAACATATATTGCAGCGCAAGCCCAAGAATCCTCTCAACCGTCTGCCTGTCACCTTTGCCCCAATATTGGGCGGCCAGCACTGTCGTTCCCTGAACAACCACAGTAATAAGCAAATTTAATACAAAAGTAACCTGCCCCGCCAGTGAAACTGCTGATAATGCCTCCTGCTCTAAAAAGCCAAGCATTACTGCATCTGATGCACTGACAGCAGCCGTCATAAAATTCTGTAATGCTATTGGCAATACCATAGCAAATATCGTCCGATGAAACTGCCTCAGATCTTTTTTATCTGCCGACAGCCTTTGCCCTGTTAATCCCATGCTCCTTTACCTTTCCTTTCCCATCCATTACACGGACTCTCAGGTAAATGCAAACGGCGCTGCACCATGTCTTATTTGGAATACCCTAAGCCATTCAGCCACTCTATAATATCGCTTTCTGCATCCTGCACCACATTCCTTGAAATGGAAATCCCGTCTGTAATCACTTCTGCATCTGGTTCTAATTCTGAAATTGTATTGATCGTGTCAGAAAATCCGCTGCCTCCGGAAGTTACAAAAGGCACAACTGTCTTTCCCGATAAATCATATTTATCCAAAAAACTATAAATAATCCTCGGCATATCTGCATACCAGTTTGGGTAACCTAAGAAAACTGTATGATACTGTTCTATATTTTCGACTTCTGCCGCAATCTCCGGCATAGCATCATTACTCTTTTCTTCTGTTGCAACTTCCTCTAATTCTGCATGATCCATTGGATATGGTGTGGTCGGCTCTATGCGGAAGATGTCTGCGCCTGTGTTTTCCTGAATGACATAAGCCACATATTGTGTATTCCCCAATACCTCCCCGTCAATCACAACGGTACTGTTTTCTTCCTCTGCATTCATATCTTCTGCACTGTCCGTTTCTGGTACAGAAAAATGAACCACCAGCGTTTTTCCATCTTCTGCTTTCGCAGTCTGGGAATCTGCTTCATCTTCTGTTCCCGGTTCCACGCCTTCCGACATATCCTGTTCTTCTTTTTCTTCGTTTCCTTGGGCTGTAGTTTGCGGATCATCATTACTTCCACAAGCTGCAAGCCCTAATACAAGCGCCAAACATAATAATATAGAAAATAATCTTTTTTTCATAATGTTCAATCCTTTCCTTTGCTGGACAATAAAATCAGTACCAATCATGTTTTTCATCTTTATTCAGCCCTGCAATCATCTCCATTTCATCATTTGTAAGAGAAAAATCAAAAATAGATATATTCTCACAAATGTGTTTTTCATTACTGGAACCCGGAATCACGACCACGCCTCTTTGCAGGTTCCACCGAAGAATTATCTGCGCTGGAGACTTCCCATGTATTTCTGCAAGCCGGCAGAGAATTTTATGATTCAGCAAGGCTTTTGTATATCCACGCCCGCCCAGAGGATACCATCCCTGAACAGTAATATCACAGCTCCTAATATGCTCTATTACCCTGCTGTCCTGATAATACGGATGAATCTCATTCTGAATCAGCGCAGGTTTTATACGGACTTTTGGCAGGAAACGGTTTGTTTCCTGGATATAATAGCAAGACACTCCCGCAGAACGGACTTTACCATCCTGTACTGCTTTTTCGATTGCCTGATAAGAAGAAACATCATTGGAGGCCGGATGGTGCAGGAGCATCATGTCAATATAACCAATGTCCAATTTGTCCAGTGCATCATCAATGGCTTTCGCTGCATAGCTATACTGGTTTGGGTATAATTTAGTAGTGACAAAAATCTCTTCACGAGGTACACCCGATTTCCGGATTCCTTCGCCAACTTCCCGTTCATTTCCATAATACGATGCTGTATCAATCAGCCTATAACCGTTTTGGATTGCTGTGCGCACAGAATATACACAAGTATCTCCACGTAAACTATATGTCCCAAGTCCCACCATCGGTATATCATACCCACTGTTCAGCTTTATAACAGGGGCTTTTCCATTTACTCCTGATTCAAGAATCTTTTCAAATTGCATAATTTCCCTCCCACTCTGTCAATTTCCCGAATAAAACCCCTGTTGTTTCAGCATTTCCGGGACTTCCGGATAATGGTCATAGGGATGTTTATAAAAATCTCTTGCAATATCTGTCCAATTTCCTACACGGTTATTCCAGGGACGTTTGCTCAGATAGTCCGCATACATCTCATCATATTGCTTCAAAAGCGGCTCTAATCCCCGTTCATACCGTTCTTCAAAACAGACTGCTTCTTTCGGAAGTCTTGGTTTGATTCCCGGTTCTTCTGCCGGATAACCGACACACAAGCCCAGCATAGGAACTACATACTTCGGAAGATTTAGTTCTTTTACTGCCTCCAGTGCATGAAGCCGGATGTCCCCGATCACGACCGTTCCAAATCCCATAGATTCCGCCGCTGCTGTCGCTGTCCCTACGGCAATTCCTACTTCATTTGCCCCTAGTACAGCATTGCGTAATTAACGGTGAATTCTGCACCTGCTATTTCTGCCAGCACTGCGTTGTCGTCAATCAACGATGCCACCGCATCGCCTCTTTCCTCCGCCTTGTCCTGACAAAAATATCAGGCACATTATTCACCATTATATACGCAATGCTGTACTAGAATAATGTTATCTAACCGCTTCATTGTTTCGTCAAAATGTTCTTCTTTTTTGCAGGCAAGCCATGTACGGTAAAAATCTGCACAGAATATCAGGAAAACCGGAGCATGTGCAATCTGTTTCTGTCCGCCGCAAAATCTGGAAAACATTTCTTTTCGTTCCTGCTCTTTTACCACAACCACAGACACATGCTGAAGGTTATTCCAGTTCGGCGCTGCCTGCACTGCCTGAATAATCTGGTCTATTTTATCATCCTCCACCGGCTGTTCCGTATATGCACGGATTGACTGGTGGGAAAGCAAACTTTTCATTACTTCATTCACAGTTGTCAAATCCTTCCTACTCTATTTACATATCATCCGTAACAGTTCAGCCTTCGGCTTCACTGTTACGGAATCCAGCCCATTTAAAGTTTGCTGTTCGCAAAGGGCTGGATTCTCTGGCTAAATTTATGCATTCTCACGGACTTTGCAGCAAGTGCAAAGTCCTGGGCCGAACTGTTTCTATCATTCCTTACACCGACATCAGTACCATCCCGCCTTTTCTATTCCGCCCTGTATCCCAAAGTTCTTCAAGGTTCAGCCAGTATTCCATTCCATAAGTCACTGCCCTTACATAAAATTCTTTACCATATTCCCCATACCCGGCAAGGTTAAACCAGTGCCATTCAAAATCCTGAAAGGTAGGATTCTTGTGGTACAACAAAAGGTAAGGAATCGGAAGCCCTGAATCAATCTGCTCCCTAATCTTTTCTTTTGCATAATGGACCGGAAATGCACCAGAGAAGCCGTCTGCTTTCAGCATATACCTTGCATCCCTGCAATACTCTGAGATTCCTGAAATGTAGCGCTCTAATGTATCTATCCCCTGCCAGCAGGGATGCAGATATGGTTTCATCTTTTCCGAAAAGCGTATATAGTCCTGTCTGGTAAATCTGTCTACCCGGTATGGGTATAATCCGCTGATTCCTTTCCGCAATGCCAGATACATACAGACATCACAGGCTGTCACTGCCGCACAGCCGCCGTCATACATAGACCAGTCTGTAAACCATTCCTGATTTCCGCCAAGGGCAGTGCCAATCCTGATGTAGTCTAATTCTTTCTTCATAAGCTCCCGTTGCTCTTATGCTACCTGTATGATTTATCAAAGATTCCGGCGCACTCTTCATTTGACATCTCACATGGATTTGACAGGAACAATCCGCCCATCGTTTCCCTTGCGTTTACCGCCAGCGTCATGGATTCCTCCGGTTTAAATCCATAATCACTCATTTTCAGGTCATCCACGCCACACTCCTTCTGTAGATTTACAAGCGCAGTAATAAAGTCCTCCGGCTTATCGGCATCTGGGATTCCCATTACCTTTGCCATCTTGACAAACTGCCCGTCACAAGCATGTTTCTCAATGAAAAATTCTGCAAACGCCCTGGAAATCATAATCAGTCCTGCCCCATGAGGCAAATTATGATGGTAAGCGCTCATGGCATGTTCCATAGAGTGCTGTGCCGTTGTGTTGGTAAGCTGCATCGTGATCCCGGCAATCGTGCTTCCGTAAGCCACATGCTCACGCGCCTCAAGATCATTTCCATCCTTCACTGCACGGGGCAGGTATTTATAAATGCTCTCTATCGCAGAAAGCGCTATCGTTTCGCTCAAAATATTAACGCCATTGGAAATCATAACTTCCGTATTGTGGAACAGTGCATCAAAGCCCTGATATGCCGTATATTTTGCAGGAACCGTTTTCATCAGCTCCGGGTCAACAATGGCCAGCACTGGCACAATGGACGGATCACCGAATCCAATCTTTTCATTTGTCTCATGGTTGGAGATCACACCCCAGCAGTTAATTTCGGAACCGGTTCCTGAACTTGTGGCAATGGTTACGATTGGCAATGCCGGATTCACAAGAGGCTGTGCCTTTCCTGTCCCACCGTTCACATAGTCCCACAGATCTCCGGGATTTGTTGCCATAGCTGCAACCGCAACGGCAGAATCCAGCACAGCGCCGCCGCCTAATGCTACGATAAAATCACACTGGTTTTCTTTCGCCATAGCTGCCGCTTCCATTACCACTTCCTTTGACGGATTCTCATGGATATTGGCACAGATCACATACTCTGTTCCAGTCTGTTTCAGTTGTTCTTCCACACGCGCAAGGGTTCCGTATTTCTTCACGGAAGTCCCGTTTGAAATCAGAAGCAGCGCCTTTTTCCCCGGCATTTTCTGTTTTCCAAGCTCATTTAATTTGCCGCTTCCAAAGATCAGGTTTGTAGGATTGTTAAAGTTGAAATTCATGTTCATCATAGATACCTCCATCTCTTGTAACCAATTTGCAGAGCAAATTGATTACCTTCTTGTCCGTCATCTACGAAGCAGATTCTAAATACGGACAATTCCCGTTTCATAAAGTTTCATTATTATTTATTTCTTCATGGAATAGACCAGATAGTCAAGGCAATCAATCATGCTTTGGCTGACATGCAGTTTATCCAAAAGATTTGCCCTGTGCAGGGCGAGTAGCCGGAGCTGTTCTTTCTCTCTCCCTTCTTCTTTTAAATAGAAAAACCTCTGAATTGTATCATTGTCACAGCCCGCATCCTTTAAATTGCGAAGAATCCTTTCTTCTTCTGTCATTTTACCTGACCACCTCCTCTTGACAGTTTCAGTGTATCACCCTTCCCATCGAATAGCAAATACCTAGTTTTCATACCACTAACTGCTTGACAGGCATATCACAAAATGCTATGCTCATCTCAAGTTCTTTCAATCCAATATAACAAAGGAGGTTTTCTTATGGAAATACGTGTTCTCCGTTATTTTTTAGCAATTGCCAGGGAAGAAACTATCACCGGGGCGGCAAATCACCTCCATATGACACAGCCCACCCTTTCCAGGCAGATTAAAGATTTAGAGGAAGAATTAGGTCAAAAACTCCTTGTGAGGGGAAGCCACCGGGTAAAGCTGACTCCCGAAGGGATGCTATTCCGGAAAAGAGCAGAGGAAATCATTTCTATGGTGGATAAGACAGAGGCGGAATTTACCTCTATGGAACAGACCATAAGCGGCGATATTTATATTGGCGGCGGGGAAACAGAAGCCGTCAGGCTGGTGGCAGAGATTATAAAGGATATCCAGAATGCCTATCCGGGCATCCACTACCATCTGTACAGCGGAAATGCAGAGGATGTAACAGAACGGCTTGACAAAGGGCTTTTAGACTTCGGCATCCTGATCGAGCCTGCCGACTTTTCTAAATATGATTCTGTCAAGATTCCTGCCAAAGATGTCTGGGGCGTTGTTATGCGTAAGGACAGCCCGCTTGCGGGGAAAACTTCCATACGCAAAGAAGATTTATGGAATGTTCCTTTGATCTGCTCCAGACAGGCAATGCAGCATGGACGGTCAGGGGAATTTGCGGAATGGTTTGGAGAAGATTTAGAAAAAGCAAATGTAGTAACTACGTTTAATTTGGTCTATAATGCAGCGATCCTGGTAGATGCCGGGATTGGTTATGCTGTCACCATTGACAAGCTAGCAAATACAAAGGACTCCAGCAGTCTTTGTTTCCGCCCATTAGAGCCAAAACTGGAATCTGGATTAGTCATTGTATGGAAGAAATATCAGATGTTTTCCTCTGCTGCCTCTCTGTTTTTAGAACGGCTGCAGGAAGCATTTGAAGAACAATAATTTTAAGGAGCTGTTATTTATCAATAACAGCTCCCCAATCTATTTCACTCTACAATTTTAAATATAGCCCTTATACCTATATATGATTAGCCACCTCGAATGCATCCCATATACCATACATAATGTTTCCCACCTTCTTTGCATCGCCGAGCAGATAGATTTCCGGCACATCAAATTCCAGTTCATGATACAGGGTATTATTCTCCCGATACCCTACAGACAAGATTACGCTGTCACATGGAATTTTCTTTTCTCCAGCTTTCAGCTCTGCCAAAAGAATGCCATCCTGATAACTTTTGACTTTTGCACTGGTGATTACCTCTACATGATAATACGGAATCAACCTCTCAAGCATATCCTTATTGGCGCTGCATAACGGCCCGTTCATCGCAAGCAATTTATCAAGTGCCTCTACAATCGTTACCTTTTTTCCATGCTGTGCCAGTCACAGGGCTGTCTCACAGCCTACCAAGCCACCGCCAACTACTACCGTGTTTTCCCCACAGTCTCTTTCTTTCATCAATACTTGTTCCGCCGTATAGACACGTTCATCATCTCCAAGCTGGAAACGCTTTGGTGTAGAACCCGTTGCAATCACAACTGTATCGTAGCCGCCATTTATCACATCTTCCCTCATAATTTCTTTGTTCAAATGAATCGGAACGCCTAACTTTTCCATCTGTACGCTATACCAATCCGCAAGAGCAATACAACAGCTTACGGAAATATGATGTGGAACGCCAGGACTTTATGGAGCGGGCCTGCGATTCCCGTGCCGGGTATATATCATGACGGTATGCTTTGCCCCGGTTATTACCCTGTCCATGTGGCCGGCCCCGATATTCTGCCCGGTATAAGTCCCCTGCGCTGTCATCAGCGCGTTGGCAGGTAATATCATATAGGTTTCAATCTTTTGCGCCACGGAAAATGAAGCTGTCATAGCTTCCCCGTAACTATTGACCGCCCGTTGAATAAACACAAATCCAAAGGACACGATAAACTGCTGCAGAGCCATTGGAAAGCCCGCTTTTAGGGATAATTTCGCAAGGGGCCATTCAAAGGTCAGTTCTTTCAGCTTCCAGCGGAACAACGGGTATTTTTTTACCATGTAAACGAATGCCGCAAAACAGGATGCCGCCTGTGCGATATCCGTGGCAATGGCAGCTCCGGCCACCCCCATATCCAGGGAATAGACAAACACAATGTCAAGCACGATGTTGATACCGCTTGCGATCAGCAGGAAATACAGGGTTGCCCTGCTGTTCCCCACACCGCGCAGGATTGCCGCCACAATGTTATACCCAAACTGAAAAGTAAGTCCCGCCGCATAAATCCTGAAATAAGTGTCCGCCATAGAAAGCAGGCTGTCCGGCGTTACCAAGATATATTTCAGGGCAAAGCGGCTGACAAAAAAGCCTGCCACTGTTGCCACGGCTCCCATCCCCAGCATGAGCAGGAGGGATGAGGATGCCTGCCTCCGCATTTCTTTTTCTTTGCCAGAGCCAAAAAGTTGCGCGATCAGCACACAGGCCCCGGCTGAAAAACCATTTGCCAGCGCAAGAAAGGCCATTGTCAGTACACCGCAGGCCCCCACTGCCGCCAGAGGCGCTTCACCGGCAAAATTCCCAACGACAATGGTATCCACCGTATTGTAAAGCTGCTGCAGCAGAAGCCCCATCAGGATTGGGAAGGTAAAGGAAAGAATCCTCTTCCACGGCATACCTTCCGTCAGTGTCCTGCCTTCCATCAATGTACTACCTCACAGTCTTTGCGCTCCGTGTAAAGTTTCCAGAAATCTTCTGCCAAAAGTGTCGGGTCGCATTTCTCGCCAGGAGCGATTACGCCTGTCACCGTCACAGTTCCAAGGTACACATTCTGCTTCTTCAGTTCCTCATGGAGAGCCAGGCACATGGCACGGAGCGCCGCCTTATCCATGGAAAGGGGCAGATAATCATACATAGGATATAAGGAAAGCCCGCCGCCTGTCACAAGGATCGCACCGTTCTTCTGGCTGAAATCTTCTGAAAGCACCTGCGTGATCGCATGATACGCCCCGGCTACATCCACCCGGTAACGCTCCATGAGCAGGTCAAAATCTTTGCTGACTTTCATTTCGGCATCTAGGCCGGTAATCCCTACATTGTAGAACAGTACATCCGGCGTTCCAAACTGTGTCTTTAACTCGTCAAAGGCCTTTGTTACCGTGTAAGGTTTGGAGGCATCCGCTACTTTGGTATAGACCTCAATCCCTTTTTCCTTAAACTCTGCCTCATATGCGGCAAGGTGTTCCTCATTCCTCGCCAACAGGATTACACGGAAATCATTTTTTCCAAATTTCTCCGCCACACGGTTGCCGCATCCGTTTCCTGCTCCAAGTACAAAAATTGTTTTTTTCATTGTCTTATCTTCCTTTCATTTCAAATTATTTTTTTAAAGAGAAGCCCCCAGTTGACGGGCTGCTTCGGCCTTTCCTTTTCCCAAAACCTCGCCCCGGTTTTTCCACCGGAGATTGCGCTCATAAGTGCGGTACCATCTGACTGCATGAGAATAATCGCCGCCGTCCGCCGTCATTAACAGAACGCTTTCCCGGACAAATTTTTCATATCCAAGACATTCCAGCTCTGCATACAGGCGGTCAGCCACTACTTTAAGCGGCCCGGTAATTGTCCAGAAGTAAACCGGTGAGGCAAAGACCACCACATCACAGTCTGCAAAGGCAGAATAAATCTGTTCCATATCGTCCTTCTGAAAGCATGGGCTTTTACTGTCCCGGCCCGCCTGTAAACACCCCTTGCAGCTATGGATATTCATGCCGTCCAGATAAAACTCATGCACAATATGGCCGGCACTCTTTGCTCCATCTGAAAATGCCTGAACCAGCTTTGCGGTATTGCCGTTCCTACGAGCTGCACCGTTTAGAATTAAAATGTTTTTTGACACCATTATCACCTCGTTTCGCCTATCATAATATTTTCTATATTCTCACACGCCCCATGCACAATTATATGGTAACTGATATTCCCCTGATATGGAATTGACCAAAATCTTAAAATAGTATTAGTTAAAACTTAATGCAAACTTTCAAACTATCTTACCACCCCATCCGGAACCGTACCCAGTTTTTTAATATCACGCCCATCCCGCGTCCCATGGATGGTAATCTGCGACAATGCCCTGGTTAATTCCTCATACTCCCCGGAAGTCAGCTCCACATCCGCAGCGCCTAAATTTTCCGCAATGCGTTCCTCCTTACGCATACCGGGAATCGGAACAATAAAATCCCCTCCCCCAAGAACCCATGCAAGGCCAATCTGCGCCGGGGTGCAGTTTTTCTTTTCCGCATACTGCCTCACAAGCGCAAGCAGCGGCTCATTCGCCTCCATATTTTCCGCGCTGAACCGGCTGATCACACTGCGCAGGTCATTTTTCTGAAAAGTATCGCCGCTGTGGTACTTGCCGCTTAAGAAACCATTTCCTATGGGGGCGAACGCAACAAATCCAATCCCCAATTCCCTGCAAAGGGGAAGCACATCCTTTTCCCATTTGCGCTCCATCATAGAATACTCACTCTGGATAGCCGTAACAGGCGTAACGGCGTTTGCTTTGCGTATCTGCTCCGCAGATGGAGAGGACTGCCCCCATGCCCGGATTTTGCCCTCCTGGATCAGTTTCCCCATAACATGGGCAACCTGTTCTTCTGTCCCGTCCTCCATCTGGTGTTCCGTATAGAGGTCAATATAATCTGTCTGCAGGCGGCGCAGGGAATCTTCCAGCGCCCTGCGGATTCCCACCTCACTCAGCTTCCCTTCCGGCATATCCTGTCCCGGTAACGCTGTCGGCCAAAATTTATCGGAAATAACAATCCTGTCACGGGGCAGCCCTTTTAAGGCCTTGCCCACAAATTCCTCATTTTTGAAATAAGAATACATCTCCGCCGTGTCAAAAAACGTGCATCCCATTTCAAACGCTTTATGTACCAACCGAATCCCTTCGGCCTCCTCCGGCCCCTCCCCATAGGCGTGCGTAAATCCCATGCATCCCATACCGATTGCGGAAACCTCCAGATTGCGTAACTTTCTTGTTTTCATAATCATTCATCCCTTTCCTGTTCAATAAAACCCTTTATTTCCTTACAGATTGTTTCCATTGCTTTGCCGCTATAAATGCCATGCCCGGCTCCTTCAAGCACAACAAGCCTTGCGTTTTGATATTCCTGCCTGACCCTTTGTGAATACCGAAGCGGCACCATGCCATCCTGAGTGCCATGAAAAATCAGGACATTTCCGGTATATTTCGTAATCTGCCCATAAGCGTCAAGCTCATATACATCCTCTGCGTACCGGCCTCCTACCATGGTTCCCACCTGCACCATACGCGCAGGAATCGCAGACCGATCCGGAAACTGTCTGCGCATGATCTCCGGAATATACAGGGCAGGGTAAAGAAGAATCAGACCTGCAATTTCATCCTGTAATTCCGCCGCTGCCAGCGCCGCCACCAGACCTCCCTGGCTCTCGCCGCCAATAAAGAGCCGCCCCGTGTCAAAAACCGTGCGTTTCTTTATTTCACTTATCAGCAATTTCATGTCGGCAACCTGCGTAATGACCGACATATCCAGCATGGAGCCGTCACTGCGGCTGTAATTGGAGCCTCCGCAAAAATCAAAAATACAACAGATGATGCCATGGCCTGCCAGATATTCCGCATATCCTTTGAGTAGGTAGTAACTGCCGGTATATCCATGTCCTAAGATCACCAAAGACAGGACGTCTTCTTTATTCTGCGGTGCATATAACTCCGCATAAAGCCTCCTACCGTCCGGGTGCTTTTCGGAATGACAATGATTCCCTGCTGTGTCAGGAAACGTAACGCAACCTGTGAAATGCTCCGGCCATGATTCCCCGCAATTTCTGACAATACAGGATTTTTCCAAATGCCATTCTGCCCGCAGGCCAAAGGGCACCAGCTTTCATGCTTTGTACCAATCTGGCACTCTAATTCACGCAATTTTCTCTGCTGCCGGAATACATGGGTTTCCACCTGGTTGACCGCAGGGATCACTTTGCTGTTGTTAATCAGATCAAGATACTTTTCAGGCAAAAAATTGGAAACACCAATGGCACGTAATTTTCCTTCCCGGTAGGCAGCCTCCATCGCACGGTAAATTTCATGTACGTTACCGGCAGGCTCATGAATCAGCAGAAGGTCAATATATCCTATATTCAGCCTGCGAAGCGAAACATCAATCGAGTGCAGCGTATCAGCATATCCACGGCAGGCCCATAGCTTTGTCGTAACGAACAGTTCTTCCCGTGGAACTCCGGATTTCCTGCAGGCAAGCCCAACCTCTCTCTCATTGCCATAGCATTGCGCTGTATCAACAGAGCGGTATCCAACGCGGATTGCATCTGAAACACAGCGTTCCGTAATTTCCGGCGGGGTCTGATAGGTTCCATAGCCGATCAGTGGCATGACCACCCCATTATTTAAAGTCACTCTCTCCATCCCGAACACTTCCTTGTTTTTTCTTTATCTTACCCCTTATGCCCTTGACTTGGAACTGACTAAAATGTTAAGATGGCATTAGTTAAATCTTAATGCGGAGGATGATTTATGTATAACCCACAGATTGAAACATTGATAGAAGTTGCCGATGCAGGCAGTTTTTCCAAAGCGGCTGAAAAAATGTATATTACCTCCGTCTCGGTTATGAATCAGATCAATTCATTAGAAAAAAGAGTCGGCGTAAAGCTGTTCGAACGCACAAATCATGGCGTGGTATTGACGGAGGCCGGACAGTCACTCTGCCATGATGCCCGTCAGATGATTGCCGCGTCTGATACCGCAATCCAGAAGGCCCGTCAGATTGCAGGGATTGGCCAATCCGTCATCCGTATTGGAACCTCAATTATGCGTCCCTGTAAACGGCTCATGGATTTATGGGCAAAAGCGGATGACGGGACACAGCCATTCCAGATTAAGATTATTCCTTTTGAAGATAATCCGGCAAGCATATCTGCTATGCTGAAATCCCTTGGAAATGAAATTGACTGCTTTGTCAGCCCCTGTGATTCAGCAACATGGAAAAAAAGTTATAATGTTTATCCGCTTGGTTCATGTAAATGCTGCATTGCTGTATCCCACCGGCATCGCCTGGCAAAAAGAGAACATTTAGACTGGTCTGATATGGAAGGGGAAACGCTCATGCTTATCAAGCATGGGGGAATCCTCCATTTTAGACCGCATGAGAGAAGAAATCCAAAACTTACACCCCGGTATCCAAATTGTTGACAGCCCTAATTTCTATGATATAGAAGCCTTTAATGCCTGCGAACAATATGGATATATGATGGAAGTTCCTGACACATGGGCTGAAATCCATCCATCTGTTGTTACTATTCCGGTCAATTGGGATTACGAATTGCCCTTTGGTGTAATCTATGCCCAAAAACCATCCAGCGCTTTTGAGAAATTTATCCGGTGTATAAGTGACTATACCGGTTGAAGCAGCCTTTTTCAATTTCCTGAAAAAGAAAAACTTCTCCGGCAGAAAAACAGCCGCAGGATTCCTTTATCAAATCCTTGCGGCTGTTATGATTCCAATGAAACGGATATGTTTAAAAAATATCTTCCACTTTAGGGATTATTCCGCTAATGCCTTCGCTTTTCTCTCTTATGATACGGCACATTTCTTCCATTTTCCTCTCCACATATTTCCGCATTTCCTCCCGTGCCGCTTCTTTCGGTTCAAAGGAAAAATAGAGCGGCTTTTTCCATTTCTCCCGGAATGGGTAAGGGAAAACATACAATTTCTTCATTCCCGGCATATCCGTAAATAACTGGAAAATCTCATAGGGCAGGATTTCCCCACATACCAAAGTAGAGCCTGTATCGGCATAATAAACCTGTTCCTGATATATCGGCGTACCCAGGGACGCAAGCTGCTTCAATGCGTTCATACGTATCAGTTCAATCTGGGTATGCTGTCCCACACGCCACCTTGTCTGCGGGGCAAGCTCCCTGTAAATCTGTCCGGCTTCTTCGTCCTCCCGGATATTATCGTCATAGTCATACCTGTAATTTTCCACCTGTATCTGTCTGTATGCGATCAGGCTTGTAAAAAGCGCAAGGGAATCCAGGTCAACATATACTGATTGATGTCCCCTGCCCTGGTAAGAGCATAGAATATCCTCTAATGCGTCCATGATTTTCTTCATGGTTTCATATTTTTTGTCAGATTCTTTTTCCATTCCTTCTCCCCATTTTATGCTCCGCTTCTGCTGTCAGAAATATTTACCGGCATATCTTGTGTCTTATCCGATATTTCAGCCTGGTCTGCAGCTGCCGCCTTCTCCATTTTTTCTTTCTTCAACAGCTCTGTCCGTCCTAAATCCACATAGTGTGTCGCATATGCTTTTTCAATCTCCGGATTTCCGCTTTTGCTGAACCGCAAGGGGATAATTGACTTATGCCCATGCTTTTTCTTCACGCCCCACCGCTTGTAATAGCAGAATGACGGTTTTAAATTCGTTTTCTTTGCATAGGAGCGGATCTGTTTCATAATAAATGAAAGCTTCTTTAAATTGCACGTACAGACAGCTTCCAGATACCGCACTTTCCCGAATCTCCAGTCCTCATATTTCTGCTTGGGCAGCACTCCTACGTCAACCAGCACATCTGCCGGGGCGGCGTACCCTCTCTGCTGGCACTGGTGATAAACAGCGGAATGTACTTTCCCTATCAGTTCTGATTCCTTCACTTTATCCTCCATGTGAATAACCCCGGCTGTATCCATTTGCAGCCGGGGATTCTATATATTCTTTCTTTTGTGTCTGCTTACTTCCAAAATTATTATACCGTTTGAAACAGCCCTTTTTCAATTTCCTGAATATCCTCTGCTGAAAGCTCTGAAAAATATTCAGGAATTTCGTCTACCGTTATTTTCCTATCCTTTAACATCTTTTCTGCAGCTTTTCGTGCAGTCTCTTTTGAGGCTGCTTTCTTTTCACTTGCGATATGGGTACGCATGATCTTCTCTTCATCAAACAAAGCCATCATAATAGATATAACCTCCTTTTCTCTGCCTGCCAA
>VSNK01000004.1:60359-67742 GCA_009774255.1 Faecalicatena sp. | reverse complement strand
TTATAATTCCCTTCTTAGCCGCTATGGCTCATGTGGTCACCTTAATCTGCATTGCTTTGAAATCCAGATCTTGAGGTGCCGGAAAATTTCAAATTGCAGTTGGCTCTATTATACAACATCAGCCGGAGGAATGGAATGGGCTTCCTGAAAATTTCAGGTTCTAAAATAAACCTTTTCAGATTATATTGATAACAGACGATATAGCGGAGGGAGCTTTTTTGATGAAAGCATTTCTGGCAGTTTTATTAAGTTTGGCTATAATTACGGGGGATGCGTCATTTTCGGCATATGCGGTGCCAAGACAAAATAGCGGGAACACACAAGAATATGTACAGGATGTATATATCCTACAGGAAGAGACATCTTCTGACGATGGGGACGGGGAGACAGGGGCGGAGACAAATACAGATACAAATACAGACGCAGGTACGGAGACAAATACAGGCACAAATACAGATATAAATACAGGCGCAGGCACAGATACAGGTACGGACGCAAAAGCAAATGCGGACACAGGCGGACCGCAGGTCAGTGCACCGTCGGCAATCCTCATGGAGACCTCTACGGGAAGTGTAATCTATGAAAAAGATGCAGATACCGCGCGGCCGCCGGCAAGTGTGACAAAAGTGATGACAATGCTTCTGATCTTTGACGCGCTGGAAAGCGGGAAGATCAAACTGGAGGATGAGGTGACCACCTCGGAATATGCGGCTTCTATGGGAGGCTCACAGGTCTTTTTAGAACCGGGGGAGACACAGACCGTAGAGACAATGCTTAAGTGTATTTCCGTGGCAAGCGCGAATGATGCATGTGTCGCCATGTCCGAATACATAGCCGGAAGCGAGGAAGAATTTGTCCGGCAGATGAATGAGCGGGCAAAAGGGCTGGGAATGACGAACACCAATTTTGTCAACTGCAACGGACTGGATACGGACGGACATGTGACTACGGCCCGGGATATTGCGCTCATGTCCCGCGAGCTGATCACAAAATATCCGCAGATTCATGATTACTGTATGATCTGGATGGAAAATATTACGCATACGACTAAGAAGGGCAGTAGTGAATTCGGGCTGACCAATACGAATAAACTGGTTCGGCAATATGAATATGCCACCGGCCTCAAAACAGGCTCCACAGGACTGGCAAAATTCTGTGTTTCGGCCACGGCAAAGAAAAATGATGTGGAACTGATCGCGGTCATCATGGCGGCGGAGGATTCCAAAGCGAGATTTAAGGATGCCACGACTCTTCTGAATCATGGCTTTGGAAAATGTCAGATCTACAAGGATGAAGATCTGCAGCCGCTTGGAGAGATTCCGGTGGACGGGGGAACTGCGGAGTCCGTGCCCTGTGAATATGGAGGCACCTTCACCTGGCTGGATACGTCAGGAGCAGACCTATCCGCCATTACAAAGGAATATAAAATGGAAGAGTCGGTCCAGGCACCAGTGACAAAAGGAGATTGTGTGGGGATTGTTTCGTATGTCCTGAATGGGAAGGAGATCGGGAGTATTGACATTTTAGTGAGTGAAGATGTGGAGAAAGCAGGATTTATAGATTATCTGATAAAAATGATGAAGAGATTTCGGGCATAGTGGGGAAACTCAGAAAAACAGTCGGATACATGCAAAATCATGCAAAATCATGCCTAAAAAGCAGAGCATGCTCTGATAAATGTAGAGTACACTCTGCTTTTTAGAGCAAAAAAACGAAAAACAAAAGGTATTCTTTACTTTGGAAGTAAAAAATGGTAGGATATATTAGATTGTTAACTTTCATACTTTAGGGAGGAAAATAAAAATGGATTATGCTGCTTTGATTGACCATACGATACTTGCCCCGCAGGCGACAAAGGAAGCTGTGGAGAAATTGTGTAAAGAAGCGATGCAGTATGGATTTCATTCGGTCTGCGTGAATTCCAGCTTTGTATATTATTGTGCTCAGCTTTTAAAAGACAGCGATGTGAAAGTATGTACCGTGATCGGATTTCCACTCGGGGCCATGTCTACGGCCGGGAAGGCGGCGGAGGCAGAGCGGGCGATTCAGGACGGGGCCTCGGAGCTGGATATGGTGATCCATGTAGGCATGGTCAAAAGCGGGGACTGGGAATATGTGAAGCAGGATATTTCTTCTGTTGTAGAAGCCGCAAATGGCAGGGCCATGGTCAAGGTGATCCTGGAGACTTGCCTTCTGACAGAGGAAGAAAAGGTAAAAGCCTGTCGGATCTGTAAGGAATCCGGGGCGGATTTCGTGAAAACATCCACTGGTTTTTCCAACGGCGGAGCTACCGTAGAAGATGTCGCGCTGATGCGCAGGACAGTCGGAGCGGACATGGGAGTGAAGGCAGCAGGAGGTATCCGGAGCCTGCGGGACGCGAAAGCGATGGTGGAAGCCGGGGCTACGCGCCTGGGAACGAGCTCCGGAGTATCGATCGTGCAGGCTCCAGATGGACAGACGGACAGGTCCGTCTGAAGCTGCTTTGTGGGAATAAGAGGAATCCTATATGAACTGGTGGAAAAAAATAGCGGTATCGGGCACCGGAATGCTGTTTCTGCTCCTGGGCGAGAGCATCAGGGAGTGCCACAGTTTCCGGATGACACATTATGATCTGACATCTATGGGAAAAGGCAAAAAGAACCAAGACAGCAGAATCGTTTTTTTGAGTGACCTGCATAATCAGGTTTATGGAAACAGAAATGATATATTACTGGATGAGATACGCAGAACGGAGCCGGAGCTTATTTTGATCGGCGGAGATATGCTGATCGGAAAAAAGAATGTCCCGCGGGAGCATGCATTGGAGCTGATCCGGCAGCTTCCGGAGATCGCGCCCGTTTATTATGCCCTGGGAAATCATGAACAGCGTTTAAAATACGATGTGGAAAAATACGGGAACGTGATGTATTATTATAGGAAGGAACTGGTGAAGGCAGGCGTCCGTTTTCTGGAAAATGAGTCCATCGAGATCTCTCTTCCCGGCAGGGAGGTGCGGATCACCGGCCTGGCGCTTCCGCTGGATTTCTATGAAACAGTAGAGTGTGAGCCGGTTTGCCGGAAAAAAATAGAAAGGCTGGTCGGTTCTGCGGGGACGAGCCGTTATCAGATCCTGCTGGCGCACAATCCGGTCTATGCCGCCGCGTATAAACGGTGGGGGGCGGATCTGGTGCTGTGCGGCCATCTGCACGGCGGCGTTGTGCGGATTCCGGGATGGAGAGGCCTGGTTACCCCGCGAGCCACTCTGTTTCCGAAGCATTCCGGGGAGATGAAGGTGGATGGAGATACGGCGGTGGTGGTCAGCAAGGGGCTGGGAACGCATACTGTAAACCTGCGTCTGTTCAACCCGGCGGAGGTCGTGGTGCTTCGCCTGTGAGAAGCTGCGCGGAAGAGAAATCTGTGGTCGGCCGTTCCGGACAGCTACAGGCGCGAAAAAGCTGCCGTCGGCAGGTTTTTCGCGCAGGATAGAGGGGAAATGTAAATGGGAATACCTGTAAAACTGGAAGTATTTGAAGGCCCGCTGGACCTGCTTCTGCATTTGATCGATAAAAATAAAATAGATATTTATGATATCCCGATCGTGGAGATCACGAATCATTATATGGATTATATCCGCCGGATGCAGAGGGCGGATCTGAATGTGATGAGCGAATTTCTGGTAATGGCGGCCACTCTTCTGGATATTAAGTGCCGGATGCTCCTTCCCAGGGAAGTCAATGAAGAAGGGGAAGAGGAAGACCCGCGCCAGGAGCTGGTGGAACAGCTCCTGCAATATAAGATGTACAAGTATATTTCATATGAGCTGAAGGAACGCCAGTTGGACGCGGATCAGGTGCTCTTCAGGAAACCTGCGATCCCGGAGGAAGTTCGGGAATATGAGCCGCCTGTTGATCTGGATGCGCTGTTGTCCGGTGTGACACTTTCCAGATTGAGTCAGATCTTCCGTGATGTCATGAAACGGCAGAACAGCAAGATCGATCCGGTCAGGAGTAAATTCGGCAGGATTGAAAAAGAAGAAGTGCCTCTGCCCGCAAAGATCGCCTTTGTAGAAAATTTTGCGAGAAGCCATCGGAAATTCAGTTTCCGGCAGCTCTTAGAAGGGCAGAAGAGTACGATGCACCTGGTTGTGACATTTCTTGCCATACTGGAATTAATGAAGACAGGGACTATCCGGGCGGTACAGGAGAATACGTTTGGCGAAATCTTGATTGAATCGTATCTGTGAATGTACGGATAGATACTCGTACGGATAGATACTCTGTGATAAAGGCAGGTGGGGGATCGTGAGGAACGGAAAGGATCAATTGAATGAAATGGAAATCAAAAGAATGCAGGGGATCATCGAGGCGATCCTGTTTACTATGGGGGAGTCCGTGGAATTGAGCCGAATCGCGTCTGCGATTGAGCATGACGAAAAAACGACCAGAAAGCTGATCCACAATATGATGGATCGCTACGAAAAGGAGAACCGGGGCGTGCGGATCCTAGAGATGGATGATTCCTTTCAGATGTGTACCAAAAAGGAGACCTATGAATATCTGATCCGGATTGCGAAACAGCCAAAACGATATGTACTGACAGACGTGATGTTGGAAGCCCTCTCTATCGTGGCGTATAAACAGCCGGTGACCAGGCTCGAGATTGAGAAGATCCGCGGGGTCAAGACGGATCACGCGGTGAATAAGCTGATCGAATATGGGCTGATCGAGGAGGTGGGACGGCTTGATGCGCCGGGGCGCCCGCTGCAGTTTGGAACGACTCAGGAGTTTTTCCGGCGGTTCGGCCTGCAGTCTCTCGATGAACTGCCGACTCTCGATGAAGAGCAGATCGCTCATTTTAAGGAGGAGGCGGAAGACGAGGCCCAGCTACAGCTTGATATCTGAGAAATTATTTGCAGGTCATATCTCTTGGCCAGGTGCGGCCTGTGCGGTGACTGGCCGGGTGCCGGCGCATGGAATGAGAAATGGTCTGCCGGTTCTAAGGAAAGAGGGTCGTACATACATATAAAGTAAAAGAGTGTATCGCGGAGTCTTATTCAGGATGAAAAGGGATCAGGATTGTGGAAAACTTGTGAAAAAAAAGAGACGGAATGTGGATAACTTCCGAAAAATGCTCAGAAAATGTGGATTATTTCTGATATTCTTCATGGGAATGTGGATAAACGGACTAGATGTACTTGCGGATTCAGAGAAAGGAATCAAAGAACCAGAAGGATTGTACGCCCAGTCGGCTGTATTGATGGATGCGGACAGCGGGCGTATTTTGTTTGCCAAAAATGGGCAGGAGGAGCGGGCCATGGCAAGTACCACCAAGATCATGACCTGTATTCTCGCATTAGAAAACGGGAATCTGGACGATACGGTGACGGTCAGCGCCTATGCCGCCTCACAGCCCGAGGTGCATCTAGGAGTCCGGGAAGGGGAACAATTCTGTCTGCGCGACCTGCTCTATTCTCTGATGCTGGAATCCCACAACGACGCGGCGGTTGCCATCGCGGAGCATGTGGGAACCAGTGTGGAAGGATTTGCGGATATGATGAATGAAAAAGCCTGGCAGATTGGCTGTAGTCAAACCCATTTTGTGACACCGAACGGACTGGATGCGTCGGATGAGGAAGGGAGCCACCACACGACGGCGGAGGACCTTGCACGGATCATGAAATATTGTATCATGGATTCCCCGCAGAAAAAGGCATTTCTGGAGATCACGCAGACAGAGAGCTGCCAGTTCACGAATGTGGACGGGAGCCGCAGTTTTTTCTGCAATAATCATAACGCGTTCTTGAAAATGATGGAGGGTGCCCTCTCTGGAAAGACGGGGTTTACCGGAGAAGCAGGGTATTGCTATGTGGGGGCTTTGAGGCGGGATGACCGCACCTTTATCGTAAGTCTCCTGGCCTGCGGCTGGCCCAACAATAAAGGGTATAAGTGGGCGGATACCAAGAAGCTTATGATCTATGGGATCGACTCTTTTCATTATCAGGATGTGTACCGGGAGATCGATCCGGGCAGGATCACGGTTTTTGGTGGCGTACCGGATGGAAATCGCCTGAACGGACCGGCTTCGGTACGGACTGTGGTTGACACAGGCGGGGAACAAAAGCCGCAGGAGCAGGCGGAAGAAACGGAAAACGGACGTGAAAAGAAGATCCTGTTACGGGATGACGAAGAGGTGGCGGTGAGCCTGGAAAAGGAAGAGAGCCTCGGCGCGCCCGTGTCAAAAGGGGAAGCGGTAGGAACCGTCTCCTATATGCTAAATGATGAGGTGCTTTTTACACATGAGATCGTTGCGGCTGAAAGCGTGGAGATGCGTGATTTCGAGTGGTGCATAAAAAAAATGGCGGATATCTTTTTCCTGAGGATATGATTCGCCCGATAAAATTGCTTTCGTATCTGCTCAGTGTACCATCGCAGATACGACCGCAATCCCATGAAAATTGACTTTGTCAATGGAGCTTGTAACATATTAATAAAGATCAAGATAAATGATTAAATTTGTCACTGGATTCTCGTACATAGATGTGTTAGTATAGGGAATGATAAAAAAAGACAACGAAATTGATGAAATATAAGGAGATATCGCGATGAAAAATTTTGAGAAGTACTCACGGGCATATTTTATGCCGCCGGTAGAATGCTATGACTGGGTAAAAAAGGACTACATTGACCATCCGCCGACCTGGTGCAGCGTAGACCTGCGGGACGGGAACCAGGCGCTGATCGAGCCTATGAGTCTGGATGAAAAGGTAGAATTTTTCCAGCTCCTTGTGGATGTGGGCTTCAAAGAAATTGAGGTGGGATTTCCGGCGGCGTCTGAGACTGAATATCAGTTCATGCGGACTCTGATCGAGCGGGATATGATCCCGGATGATGTGACGGTTCAGGTGCTGACACAGGCGAGAGAGCATATCATCAAAAAGACATTTGAGGCGGTAAAGGGCGCTCCACATGCGGTGATACATGTATACAATTCCACTTCGGTGGCACAGAGAGAGCAGGTATTCCGGAAGGATAAGGAGCAGATTAAGCAGATCGCCGTTGACGGGGCGAAGCTTCTGAAGGAACTGGCGGAGGAGACGGAAGGCAACTTTACCTTTGAATACAGCCCGGAGAGCTTTTCCGGTACGGAGATGGAATATGCGATGGAAGTCTGCAACGCGGTTCTGGACGTATGGCAACCCACGGCAGAGAACAAGGCTATCATCAATCTCCCGGCAACCGTGGAAAATGCATTGCCGCATGTATTTGCGAGCCAGGTGGAATATTTTGATAAATATATGAAATACCGCGAAAATACGGTCATCAGTCTTCATCCCCACAATGACAGAGGAACAGGCGTGGCGACCGCGGAGCTTGGCATCCTGGCAGGGGCGGACCGGCTTGAGGG
>VSNK01000004.1:8607-60349 GCA_009774255.1 Faecalicatena sp. | reverse complement strand
GGATTGAGGGCACCTTATTCGGCAACGGGGAGCGGACCGGCAATGTGGATATCATCACGTTGGCCATGAATCTGTTTTCCCATGGGGTGGATCCGGGGCTGGATTTCTCCAATATGAGTGAGATCAGCGAAGTCTATGAAAGGCTTACAAGAATGAACGTTTCCCCGCGTCAGCCATATGCGGGTGAACTGGTATTTACCGCTTTTTCCGGTTCCCATCAGGACGCGATCGCAAAGGGAATGGCGTGGAGAGAGGACGGAAATACGGAAAAATGGTGTGTTCCCTATCTTCCCATCGACCCGAAGGATGTGGGCAGGAGATACGATTCTGATGTGATACGGATCAACAGCCAGTCCGGAAAGGGCGGGGTAAATTATATCCTGAAGCAGAATTTCGGAATCAGCCTTCCGCAGAAGATGAGGGAGGAAGTGGGATATCTGGTGAAGGACGTCTCCGACAAAGCGCATAAGGAGCTGTCTCCGGAGTGGATCTACCATATATTTGAAGATCACTATATCAACGCAAAGAATCTGTTCACCATTGACGAATGCCACTTCCGGCAGGAGGACGGCATTGTGGCCTCCGCCACCATCGGGCACGGCGGAAGGCAGCAAGTCATCACCGGAGTGGGGAACGGCCGGCTGGATGCGGTCAGCAATGCGATCAAGCACTATTTTGATATCAGTTATGAATTGTCCGTTTATGAGGAGCATTCCCTGACAAGAGGTTCTTCCTCCAAGGCGGTTGCCTATGTGGGAATCATCTGCAATAAGAAGAAATACTGGGGCGTCGGAATTGACCCTGATATTATCAAGGCGTCTGTTGCGGCTCTGGAAGTAGCGGTGAATAAGATCGAGGAGATCAAGAACAAGGAGGAGAGCAAGGACGAACGCCTGCTGCAGATCACCAATTACATCTATGCAAATTATAAGACCGTGACACTGGATGATCTTGCGGAAGAATTTTACCTTTCCAAGCCCTATCTTTCCAAATACATTAAGGAAAAATCGGGAGAGACCTTCGGAGATATCCTGAAAAAGGTACGGATGAAAAAAGCAAGGGCCATGTTAAAGAGCAGTAACGCGACCGTGGAGAGCATCGCGGAATCCGTAGGCTATCAAAATGTAGAACATTTTAACCGCGTGTTCAGGAAAACCTATGATCTTACGCCGGTACAGTTCAGAAACCAGAATTAAGGAAAGTTATAACGTGCAAAAAAGCTGCCGCCGGCAGCTTTTTTTGACAGTGTGCTTAAGTACTCTCACAGATACGTCCACAATCCCATCTGTATCAGTCTTCCAGCTTGGCCCAGAGCTCATATAATTCCTCAAGCCTGGCCTCATTCCCGGCTTTTTCATCGGCGAGCTCCTGGCATTTTACAGAATTGGAGTAGACCTCCTCATGAGTCATGAGCTCGTCGATCTCCTGATTCCGCTCTTCCAGCAGGGCAATACTTTCCTCTGTCCTTTTCAATTCGTTTTTCCGCTTTCGTTCCCGCGCCTGGGCTTCCTTTTGCTCCAGCCAGCTCAATTTGGAGGCGGAGGCGGAATCCACGGCGGTATTCTCACCAGACTGACGTCCGGTATGGAAGTAAGCCCCCTTCGGAGTCCCTTTTGAGTCTGCCGGTGAGGCGGCATGGGTGTCAGCTTCTTCCTTTTTCTCCAGATAATAGTCGTAATTTCCGATATAATTTACAAAAGTCTGTCCGGTCAGCTCCAGGATACGGCTTGCGGTCTGATTGATAAAATACCGGTCATGGGAGACATAAAGAACGGTTCCGGTATAATCGTTCAGTGCCTGTTCCAGGATTTCCTTGGAGGTGATGTCCAGATGGTTGGTAGGCTCATCCAGAATCAGAAAATTGGCTTCCGAGAGCATCAGCTTCGCGAGGGAGACACGCCCTTTCTCTCCGCCGCTCAGATCCCCGATCAGCTTGAACACATCGTCGCCGGTAAACTGAAAGGCAGCCAGTGTATTGCGGATCATGGTGTTGTTCAGTGACGGGTAGTCGTCCGAGATCTCTTCGAAAATATTTTTCCGGTCATGGAGGACATGGTGCTCCTGGTCATAATAGCCGATATGCACCTTTGTGCCCAGGGAAAAGGAACCTGCGTCTGCCTCTGTCAGTCCGTTCAGTATCTTCAGAAGCGTGGTCTTTCCGGTTCCGTTGCTGCCGATGATTGCTACGTGCTCCCCGCGTTTGATCTCGAATGCCACATCGTCAAATAAAATCTGACCGTCATATTGCTTTGCCAGATGCTCCACGGAGAGGACATCATTTCCGCTGATACAGGACGGCTCCAGTGAAAAATGGATCTCCTGCACGTCATCCAGCGGTTTTTCTATGATCTGAATTTTGTTCAGCATTTTTTCGCGGCTTTCCGCGCGCTTGATGGACTTCTCCCTGTTGAAGGATCGGAGCTTTTCGATGACGGCCTCCTGATGGCTGATCTCCTTCTGCTGATTCAGATATTCCTTCATCCGGGCATCCCGGATCTGCTTCTTTTTTTCGGAATAAGCCTTATAATTGCCGCTGTACATGCGGATCTGACCATGCTCAATCTCAATGACCTTGGTCACTACACGGTTCAGGAAGAAACGGTCATGGGAGACGATGAACACGGCTCCTGGGTAATTCAGCAGGTAAGTCTCCAGCCAGGATATGGAGTTCAGATCCAGGTGGTTAGTGGGCTCGTCCAAAAGTAAGATATCCGGATTCGTCAAAAGCAATTTCCCAAGGGATACCCGGGTCTTCTGGCCGCCGGAAAGAGTGTCGGCCGGTCTGCCGAAATCGTCCTCCTGGAATCCAAGCCCCTTTAAGACACCGATGATCTCGCTTTCACAGGCATAGCCATTTTTCACTTCAAATTCGGATGTCAGGCGATGGTAGGTTTCCAGACGTGCCTCCAGTTCCTGGCCGGACAGAGACTTTAATTCCTTCTCAATTGAGCGGATCTGCTGTTCCAGAGAGAGGATGTCCGCCTTTGCCGTCCTCAGTTCTTCGTAGATGGTATTGCCGCTCTCCAGATTCTGCTGCTGCGCGAGATATCCGATGTTCTTCCCCTTTGTGAGGATAATTGTTCCCCCGTCCGGAGTCTCTTCGCCCATGATCATCTTCAGAATCGTGGATTTTCCGGCTCCGTTGACTCCGACAAAAGCCGCTTTTTCCCGCTCTTCAATATGAAAAGAGCCATCCTTCACTATGGTTCTTTCTCCAAATGATTTATTCAGATTATGACATGCAAGTATCATAAAGACCTCCTGATCAAGTGCCGCCGGAAGGCTGCGTGATAACACTCATTATACGTTACAGTTCAAGGCCTAATCGGCCGCGAACTGTAACGCATCCAGTCCATTGAAAAGTCGCCTGTCGGCGGTCCTAAGCGCCTGTGACGCTTGTTTAGGACGGACTGAAACGGAGTGTAGACGGGCTGGCTGCCTGAAACCGCGGCTTTATTGGCCGGATGCCTTGCAGCAGAGTGCAAGGCACCGTGAACAGTAACCATTATACTACAATCCGGTAAAACGGGCAACAAAGATTGTGTGAAACAAAAAATTTGACTTTAAGCAGACAATTATATATAATTTAAATAGAGTTTGTTTGGAGGTTAAGTACAGTGGAAGAAAAAGAAATATCAAAAGCGGTGATCAGCAGGCTGCCAAGATATTATCGATATTTAGGCGAGTTGACAAATGCGGGAGTAGAGCGGATATCATCCAATGATCTGAGCCAGAAGATGCGCGTGACGGCTTCCCAGATCCGGCAGGATCTGAATAATTTCGGCGGGTTCGGACAGCAGGGCTATGGATATAATGTCAAGTATCTCAGGACAGAGATCGGAAAGATCCTGGGTCTGGACCAGAGCCACAGCATGATTATCATTGGTATGGGAAACCTGGGACAGGCACTTGCCAATTACGCTTCATTCGAGAGGAACGGATTTGTCATGAAGGGATTTTTCGATGTGAATCCCAGGCTGAAAGGTATGGAAGTTCGCGGGATTCCGATTCGTATGCTGGATGAGCTGGAAGCCTTTCTCAGAGGAGAACAGATTGATATCGCGGCTCTTGCGATTCCGAAATCAGAAGTTCTGAAGGTTTCCGATATCCTGGTAAAATGCGGGATCAAGGCAATCTGGAATTTTGCGCATACGGATCTCAACCTGCCGGAGGACGTGATCGTGGAAAGTGTTCACCTTTCGGACAGTCTGATGAGATTATCTTACAATATTTCCAGCTATAAGCAGGAGCACGGCGAATAGGAAACTCAAAGGAGGACAGAAAAAGTGCGGTATTTACCGGATGGAAAATGGATGCAGAAGGCCGATGCCCATACGATCGAGGACATCGGAATCCCGTCCGTGGTCTTAATGGAGCATGCGGCGGAAAAGACTGTGGAGGCGATGGAACGGGAAGCAATCGACTGCTCCCGTATCCTGGTGGTATGCGGTTCGGGAAATAATGGCGGCGATGGATTTGCCATTGCGAGGCTGTTTGCCCAAAAGGGAAAAGAGGTGACCGTGATTTTTGCGGGAAAAGAAGCCTCTCTGACTCCGGAATGCCGGATCCAGAAGCAGATCGCAGAGAATCTGGGGATCCCGGTGGTCGGCAGTATGACGGAAGCGGCCTGCACGGTCGTAGTGGATGCGCTGTTCGGAGTCGGGCTGAGCCGGGAAGTGAGCGGGAGCTATGCAGAGCTTTTGGAGAAGCTGAACACATTGCCCTGCGCAAAGGTGGCGGTAGATATCCCGACCGGAATCTGCGCGGCTACGGGCAAGGTGCTGGGGTGCGCGTTCCGGGCAGATCTGACGGTGTCGTTCCAGTGCGAGAAGCTGGGAACCGTGCTGTCCCCGGGCAGGGAATACGCGGGAAAGGTGATCGCCGCAGAGATCGGAATCGATACCGCTTTTTATGAGGAAATACCGGAGATCAGCTATACCCTGGAGAAAAGCGATCTGCCGAAGCGGCTGCCTGTGCGCAAAGCGGACTCCCATAAGGGAACGTACGGAAAAGTGCTGATGATCACCGGGAGCAAAGGGATGGCGGGAGCGGCCTATCTGAGCGCGAAAGCCGCCTATACATGCGGTGCCGGTCTGGTGCGGATCTACACCGAGGAATCCAATCGTGCCATATTGCAGCAGCTTCTTCCGGAGGCAATCATTTCCGTGTATGAGCAGTATGAGCCGGAACAACTGCAATCCCTTCTCAAGTGGGCGGATGTTGTGTGTATTGGCTGCGGGCTGGGACAGAACCGGGTTTCGGAAAGCCTTTTGAAAGGAACCTTGTGGGGAGGCGTTGTTCCCTGTGTGGTAGACGCGGACGGCATCAATCTTCTGGCACTCCATCCGGAGCTTCTCGATGAGACACGGATGCCTCTGATCCTGACACCTCATATGAAGGAAATGTCCGGTCTGCTGGACTGCTCCGTGGCAGAGCTGCAGGAATCCCGTATGGATCGTCTGGACGCTTTTACGGAGACATATCCTGCGGTCTGCGCTCTGAAGGATTCGCGGACTATTGTGGCACAGAGGGGAAGGCATCGCTTTGTGAACACGGCAGGGAATAACGGAATGGCAAAGGCCGGCTCCGGCGACGTGCTGGCAGGCGTGGTCACAGGGCTTCTGGCAGGCGGTCTGGATGTATACGAGAGCGCGGTGCTCGGTGTTTACCTCCATGCATGCGGGGGCGACGCGGCGCAGGAAAAGCTGGGGAGCTTTTCCATACTGGCGGAGGACCTGATCCGCGGCATCGGGGAGTGCCTGAAAGAGGCGGAAGAGCAGAAGAGGGAACCCGGGGCGGCTCTGACACCGGGATAGATCAAAAATGCGGAGGAATGAGAAAAGTGAAGCAGCATAATCGTGTCTATGCAAAAATAGATTTGAATGCCGTTGCATATAATATGAAACAGATGAAGCAGCGAATCGGTGATGGAGCACAGATGATCGCCGTGATCAAGACGGATGGTTACGGACACGGAGCGGTTCCGGTTGCACGGCTGTTTGAAGAGGATGATGATGTATGGGGCTATGCGGTAGCTGCCCTGGAAGAGGCTTTAAGCCTTCGGGAAGCGGGCGTGAAAAAGCCGATTCTGGTGCTGGGCTGCATCTTCCCGGATCAGTACGAGGAGATGGCGGCTCATGAGATCCGTGCTGCTGTCTATACAAGAGAGATGGCGGAGGGCATGTCGCAGGCTTCAAAAAAGCTTCATAAGACCGTATATCTACATATCAAGATTGATACCGGCATGGGAAGGATCGGTTTCCCGGTATCGGAGGAGAGCGCGGACATCATTGCGGACATAGTAAAGCTTCCCGGTGTCAGGCCGGAGGGGATGTTCACACATTTTGCAAAGGCAGACGAGACGGACAAATCATTTACCAGGGAGCAGCATCAAAAGTTTGTGTGGATGCAGGAAGCGCTGGAGAAGCGGAACGTACGGATCCCTTATCTTAGCTGTGACAACAGCGCAGGGATTATTGATTTTCCGGAATGGAAGCACGAGCTTGTCCGGGCGGGCATTGCCCTGTACGGGATGTATCCGTCGGAGGAAGTGGATCAGGATGCAGTGCCGCTGAAACCCGCCCTGGAGCTGATCAGCCATGTTTCTTATGTGAAGGACGTGGAAGCAGGAACCCCTATCAGCTATGGGGGCACCTTTGTGGCTGAGAGAAAGATGCGTATCGCTACGGTTCCGGTGGGCTATGGGGACGGCTATCCCCGGTCGCTCTCCAACAAGGGGGAGGTGCTGATCCGGGGAAAGCGTGCGAAAATACTGGGAAGGGTCTGTATGGATCAGTTCATGGTGGATGTGACGGAGATCCCCGGTGTGCGGTTTCTGGATCGGGTTACGCTGGTAGGCCGTGACGGGGAGGAGAGGATATCGGTGGAAGAACTCAGTGCCCTGAGCGGACGTTTTCACTATGAATTTGTCTGCTGCCTCGGGAAAAGGATTCCAAGGGTCTATATCCGATAAATTGCTGTATATTTCCACAGAAAGCGGGAATACTGTAAGTACCATTCGATGTGAATACGGAGAATTGGAAAAGAGGTATAATCGGAGTGTGAGAGATTTTGACGATCAAACGTGGAGATATTTATTATGCGGATTTAAGCCCGGTCGTAGGATCAGAGCAAGGAGGGATCCGTCCGGTCCTGATCATACAGAACGATGTGGGCAACCGGCACAGCCCGACAGTGATCTGTGCCGCCATTACATCACGGATGAATAAGGCAAAGCTGCCGACGCACATTGAGATCAGCGCGCAGAAATACCATATCATAAAAAATTCGGTCATCCTGCTGGAACAGATCCGGACCATTGACAAGCAGCGTCTGAGGGAATTCGTCTGCCATGTGGACAGCAGGCTGATGGGCAAGGTAAATGAAGCGATTCGGATCAGCCTGGAGCTGAATACATAAACCGAAACGCCAGTTACTATTTACAGATAGAAAAAAGAGTGGTAAACTAGACAGTACGTATCAAAAAGAGGAGAGTTGAACCATGTCAGGACATTCAAAATTTGCAAATATCAAGCATAAAAAAGAGAAGAACGATGCCGCGAAGGGAAAGATCTTCACCAAGATCGGACGCGAGCTTGCGGTAGCGGTGAAGGAAGGCGGCGGGCCGGATCCGGCAAACAACAGCCGGCTCCGCGATGTCATTGCCAAGGCAAAGTCCAACAATATGCCCAATGACACGATAGACAGGAACATCAAGAAAGCTGCAGGAGAGGGCGCGGCGGACAATTATGAGCACATTACATACGAAGGATACGGCCCCTGCGGGACGGCGATCATTGTAAAGACGCTGACGGACAACAAGAACCGCACGGCTTCCAATGTAAGGAACGCCTTCACAAAGGGCAGCGGCAACGTTGGCACGCCGGGATGCGTGTCCTTTATGTTCGACGAAAAGGGACAGATCTTCGTGGCGAAGGAAGACTGCGAGATGGATGCCGATGAGTTGATGATGCTGGCACTCGACGCGGGAGCCGAGGACTTTTCGGAGGAAGAGGAGAGCTTTGAGATCCTGACCGCCCCGGCGGATTTCAGTGAAGTCCGGCTGAAGCTGGAGGAGGCAGGCATCCCCATGGCAGAGGCGGAGGTTACCATGATTCCTCAGACCTATGTGGATCTGACCAATCCGGAGGATATCAAAAATATCCAGAAGACACTGGATCTTCTGGAAGAGGATGATGACGTTCAGGATGTATACCACAACTGGAATGAAGAATAGGAGGAAAGCGAATATGAGCGATTTCAGAATGGAAACAAAATGCGTCCAGTCCGGATATGAGCCGGGAAACGGAGAACCGCGTGTTCTGCCGATCTACCAGAGCACCACGTTCCGCTATACGAGCAGTGAACAGATGGGCAGATTATTTGACCTGGAAGAACCCGGCTATTTTTACACCAGGCTCCAGAATCCGACTAATGATGCCGTAGCGGCGAAGATTTGTGATCTGGAAGGCGGTGCGGCGGCGATGCTGACATCCTCCGGACAGGCGGCAAGCTTTTATTCGATCATGAATATTGTGGAGGCAGGTGACCACATCATCTGTTCTTCCGCACTTTACGGCGGTACATACAATCTTTACGCCCATACCATCAAGAAGATGGGAGTGGAAGCGACGTTTGTGGATCCGGACTGCACCCGGGAAGAGCTGGATGCCGCATTTCGGGAGAATACGAAGGCTGTTTTCGGAGAGACCATTGCCAATCCGGCGCTGGTCGTTCTTGACTTCGAAAAATTTGCCGAAGCCGCACATGCGCACGGTGTTCCGTTTATCGTAGACAATACGTTTGCGACCCCGATCAACTGCCGTCCGATCGAATGGGGGGCTGATATTGTGATCCATTCCACCACAAAATATATGGACGGCCATGCCTCCTGTGTGGGCGGGGCTATCGTAGACAGCGGCAATTTTGACTGGGAAGCCCACAAGGATAAGTTCCCGGGGCTGACCACTCCGGATGAGACCTATCACGGGATCGTTTATACACAGAAGTTTGGAAAGCAGGCTTATATCACCAAGGCGACCGCACAGTTGATGCGCGACCTGGGCTCGATCCAGTCGCCCCAGAATGCGTTCCTGCTGAATATCGGCCTGGAAACACTGCATCTTCGGATGGCGCGGCACTGTGAAAATGCGCTCTCAGTCGCGAAATACCTGCAGAACCATGAGAAGGTGGCATGGGTATCCTGCCCGTCGCTTCCGGGAGATAAATATTACGAGCTGGCACAGAAATATATGCCGAACGGGAGCTGCGGCGTGATCACATTCGGACTGAAAGGCGGAAGAGCAGCAGCAGTAGAGATGATGGATAAGCTGAAAATGGTGGCCATTGTGACACATGTTGCGGATGCCAGAAGCTGTGTGCTTCACCCGGCAAGCCATACGCACCGTCAGATGAATGAAAAAGAGCTGATGGAAGCGGGCGTTCAGCCGGATCTGATCCGTTTCAGCGTTGGAATTGAGAATATAGAAGATATTATTGGCGATGTGGAGCAGGCACTGCTCTGAATACGATGGTATGGATGTATACAATTACATTCATACCATTTTTATTACGGTACCCGGCGAAACGCTCCGGTGACGCATTTTGCCGGATGCTGCTTTTGTTAAGAAGAATTTCAAAAAAGTGAATTAAGAAACGAAAAAGTAACGTTGGTGTTGCTGTTCACTCCTGAACCGTGCACCACGCTGCACGGTCACAGACCAGAATGTACTGGGGCTGGAATCCGGGCCTTTTGCCGTAAGGCAACTTTAAACAGACAGGATTCGTTCCAGTTCGCTGGCCAGTGAACTGGAACCCGCCGGCTCCTTGTGTAATTTTTTTGTATAGATCCCTGCTTTTTTTCACATAATACGGTGTAATGATAATGACAAAAAGAAAGGTTGTGAAAGAATGGGACAGACACAGGAGCAAAAGGAAGAAAAGCGGGAAGAGATCAAAGAGACAGGTACTTTGGAGCTCACGGAGAATCCGGACAGGCACCGGATACAGCTCATGACGATCATCGGGGAGATTGAGGGTCACGAAGCAGTATCCGGCAATACGAAAGCTACAAAATATGAACATCTGCTGCCCAGGCTTGCGGAGGCGGAAGACAGTGAGGAAGTGGAAGGGGTTTTGATCCTTCTCAATACACTGGGCGGGGACGTGGAGGCCGGCCTTGCCATTGCAGAGATGATCGCTTCACTGAGCAAACCTACGGTTTCCCTTGTGCTGGGAGGAAGCCACTCCATCGGAGGTCCGCTGGCAGTGTCGGCAGATTATTCCTTTATTGTACCCAGCGGCACCATGATCGTGCATCCGGTGCGTTCCAGCGGCATGTTCATCGGCGTATATCAGAGTTACCGGAACATGGAGCGGACGCAGGATAGGATCACCAATTTTATTGCGGAGCATTCCAGAATCAGTCAGAAAAGGCTGGAGGAGCTGATGCTGGATCCGACCCAGCTCGTAAAGGATGTGGGCACGATGCTGGACGGGGAGGACGCAGTGCGGGAAGGGCTGATCGATGAAGTAGGAGGCATCAGTCAGGCCATGAAAAAGCTTCATGAAATGATTGAAGAGAAGAGGGAAAAAGAGAAATTATAAATTTTTTTGGTGACAGTATTTTGAAATAATGCTATACTAATCACTAGTTATGTTTAAATACCAAGGGGGAAGTATAATGGCTGAAAAGTCAACCAAAAGGAAAAAAAATACAAAAGACAGAACAAAAAAAACACAGGAAAGTCCGGCTCTGCAGGAGGAGATTATCATCCTCTGCGTGCTGGCGGCCTGCATCTTGATGATGATCAGTAATTTCGGGCTTGGCGGGCTGGCAGGGGAGGTCTGCTCGGCAATCCTGTTTGGAATCTTCGGCTGGATGGCCTATCTGATTCCGATTCTGCTCTTCGGTGCGGCGGCATTTCTTGTCTCTAACAGAGGCAATGCCCACGCTTACATAAAGGCGGCCGCGTTGTTGGTGCTCCTGGTGGTGCTCTGCGCGCTGCTGGAGCTGATCATGAATCCCTATACACCGGGAACCGGCCTTATGTCCTACTATAAGCAGGCAAGTGTGGGTAAGAATTCCGGAGGACTTCTGGGCGGCTGTCTGGTCACGCTGCTGTGTCCGGCGATTGGGGTAGTGGGCAGTTATGTGGTCCTGATCGTGCTGGCGGTCATCTGTGCCATCCTCATCACGGAGAAATCCCTGCTCAAGCCTCTCGGGAAGGGTAGCCGAAAAATGTATGAGGGAGCAAGGCAGCATCATGAGACTTCCGTGATCCGAAGAGAAGAGCGAAAGCAGCGGCAGAAGGAGGACAATTCGAATCATCCTTCCGCTGCCCGGCGCAGACGGAAACAAAAAATATCCGGGGTATCCTTCGAAACCACACTGACCGGGGTGAAATCACCGGAGGTCCGTGAACTGACCGGAGCTTCGGTATCTCTGGATCTGGAAGAACCGGCGGAGAATAGCGTGGAGACCGTTTCCGAAGAAGAGAAGAATGCAAAGACTTCTGCGGCATCCGTTCGTCCGCAGCAGGAAGAGCTGGTGATCAGCCGGTCGGAACCGGAGGAGGAAGTGGAAGAATCCGTATCCGTACCTGAGACGAGTCGGGCGGAAGAAGAACCTGACAGGCAGCCCGAGGCGCCGAAGAAGCAGAAAATAGAAGAAAGAACAGAACAAGAAAAGAAATCAGAACAGCAAAAAGAAGCGATGTCAGATGTGGAGGCGGAAGCCGCCGCAGTGGAAAGGAACATCCAGGAACAGCAGGAGGCGCCAAGGAAGGAGTATTCCCTGCCTCCCCTCACTCTGCTGAAAAGAGGAAAGAAGACCGGAGGAGATTCGGACGCACAGCTTCGTGCCACGGCGAAAAAGCTGGAGCAGACGCTGCAGAATTTCGGGGTCAAAGTGCATGTCACAAATGCAAGCTGCGGTCCTTCTGTCACCCGGTATGAGCTGCAGCCGGACCAGGGCGTAAAGGTAAGTAAGATCGTTGGCCTAGCGGATGATATCAAATTGAATCTGGCAGTCACCGACCTCAGGATCGAAGCGCCGATTCCAGGCAAGGCTGCCGTGGGAATTGAGGTGCCCAACAGTGAGACTTCGGCGGTCATGCTACGTGATCTGCTGGAATCCGCTGAATTTCAGCAGAGCAAATCCAGGATCACCGTTGCGGTGGGAAAGGACATCGCCGGAAAGACCATTGTGGCGGATATCGCCAAGATGCCGCATCTGCTGGTGGCCGGTTCTACCGGCTCCGGTAAATCCGTATGTATCAATACCATGATCATGAGTATCATCTACAAGGCAAACCCGGAAGATGTGAAGCTGATCATGGTAGACCCCAAGGTGGTGGAATTAAGCATCTATAATGGGATTCCCCATCTGATGATCCCTGTGGTCACGGATCCGAAGAAGGCAGCGGGAGCGCTGAACTGGGCGGTGGCGGAGATGATGAAGCGGTATGATCTTTTCGCGAAATATAATGTCAGAGATCTGAAGGGCTTCAATGAAAAGGTGGAGAATCTGGAAGAAGAGGATGCACCGAAGAAGATGCCGCAGATCATCATCATCGTGGACGAGCTTGCCGATCTGATGATGGTGGCACCCAAGGATGTGGAGGGCGCGATCTGCCGTCTGGCACAGCTGGCGAGAGCGGCGGGGCTTCATCTGATCCTGGCGACCCAGCGTCCGTCCGTCAATGTCATCACCGGTCTGATCAAGGCCAACATGCCGTCCCGGATCGCCTTTGCGGTATCCTCGGGGGTTGATTCCCGTACGATTATTGACATGTCCGGCGCGGAAAAGCTCCTGGGGAAGGGGGATATGCTGTTTTATCCTACAGGAGTTCCCAAGCCCATGCGGGTGCAGGGCTCCTTTGTATCCGATAAGGAAGTACAGAAGGTCGTGGATTATCTCATCGAAAATAACGGAAATGCCGATTACAGCAATGAGCTGGAGGAACATATGAATGCGGATATAGGCGAAGAGGGCACGCCGATCTCTGATGCGGACGGGGACGGAGGCAATGCCAGAGATCAGTATTTTGCGGAAGCAGGGAAATTGATCATTGACAAGGACAAGGCTTCGATCGGAATGCTGCAGAGAATGTTCAAGATCGGATTCAACCGGGCGGCACGGATCATGGATCAACTCGCGGATGCGGGTGTGGTGGGACCGGAAGAGGGAACCAAGCCGAGGAAAGTCCTTATGACGCCGGAAGAATTTGAGGAGTTTTTACAGTAACCAGAAGGTAACTACTCAGTAGTGTTTATGACTAGGAGGGACACGAATGAAGACAGATATTCAGATTGCACAGGAAGCAGTTATGCTGCCAATCACGGAGGTCGCAAAAAAAGCAGGGATCGCGGAGGAAGATCTGGAACTTTACGGCAGATATAAGGCGAAGCTTTCCGACGATTTCTGGGATAAGATCAAGGACAACAAGGACGGAAAGCTGGTTCTTGTGACAGCCATCAACCCCACTCCCGCCGGAGAGGGAAAGACGACGACCACCATCGGTCTTGGACAAGCCATGGTTAAAAAGGGAAAGAACGCCATTATCGCGCTTCGCGAGCCTTCTCTCGGCCCCTGCTTCGGGATCAAGGGCGGAGCGGCAGGAGGCGGTTACGCGCAGGTTGTCCCAATGGAAGACCTGAACCTGCATTTTACAGGCGATTTTCATGCCATTACTTCAGCCAACAATCTGCTCGCGGCGATGCTGGACAACCATATTCAGCAGGGAAATGAACTGCAGATCGACCCCAGGCAGGTCGTATGGAAACGATGCATGGATATGAATGACCGGGTGCTTCGAAATATTGTAGTAGGTCTGGGCAATAAGATGGACGGCATGGTCCGGGAGGATCATTTTGTGATCACCGTGGCTTCGGAGATTATGGCGGTTCTTTGTCTGGCAGATGACCTGACGGATCTGAAAGAGAGACTCGGCAGGATCATTGTGGCCTACAATTTTGCAGGGGAGCCTGTCACGGCGGATCAGCTTCACGCCACCGGGGCTATGACGGCACTGCTGAAGGATGCCATCAAGCCGAACCTGATCCAGACGCTGGAGCATACGCCGGCTCTGGTTCATGGAGGACCTTTTGCAAATATCGCTCACGGCTGCAACAGCGTGCGGGCTACGAAGATGGCACTGAAAATGAGTGATATCACGATCACGGAAGCCGGATTCGGCGCGGATCTTGGAGCGGAAAAGTTCCTGGATATCAAGTGCAGGAAGGCCGGGCTCAAACCAGATGCCGTAGTTCTGGTCGCGACCGTGCGTGCCCTGAAGTATAACGGCGGGGTCGCCAAAGCGGAGCTGGGAAAAGAAGACCTGGAAGCGCTGAAAAAGGGAATCGTGAATCTGGAAAAGCATATTGAAAATATACAGAAATACGGAGTTCCGGTGGTAGTCACTCTGAATTCCTTTGTGACAGATACGGAAGCGGAAAATGAATTTATCCGTCAATTCTGTGAGGAAAAGGGCTGTGAATTTGCCCTTTCGGAAGTGTGGGAAAAGGGCGGCGAAGGCGGCATCGCTCTGGCGGAAAAGGTACTGGAGACACTGGAAACGAAGGAGAGCGGCTTCCATACGCTGTATGCGGATCACCTGCCGCTGAAAGAGAAGATCGAAACCATTTCCCGAGAGATCTACGGGGCAAAGGGAGTGATCTACGAACCAGCCGCCGAAAAGCAGCTTGCCAGGATCGAAGCGCTGGGCTTTGGAGATTTCCCGATCTGTATGGCGAAGAACCAGTATTCCCTCTCGGATGACGCGTCGAAGCTGGGACGGCCGGAGAATTTTGACATCCATATCCGGGAGGTCTATGTAAGCGCGGGCGCAGGCTTTGTGGTCGCCCTGACAGGCGCGATCATGACGATGCCGGGATTGCCGAAGGTACCTGCCGCGAACAATATTGACGTATCCGAATCCGGAAAGATTACCGGATTATTCTAGAAGAGGAAGGCAAATGCGAAGCATTTTTTCATGCCCTTACCTTATTTATGGAGGAGAAGTATATGGCACAGTTGATAGATGGAAAGCAGATTTCAAAAGAGATAAAAGAGGAATTAAAAGCAGAGGTGGAAGCGCTCAGGGCCATGGGAAAGGAGATTTGCCTCGCGGTCGTACAGGTGGGGCAGGATCCTGCGTCCTGTGTATATGTAAACAATAAAAAGAAAGCCTGTGCCTATATCGGAATCCGTTCGGAAGCCTATGAGCTTCCGGAGGCAGTGAGCGAAGGAGAGCTGCTTGCCCTGGTGGAAAAGCTGAACCATTCGGAGCATGTGAACGGAATTCTGGTGCAGCTTCCGCTTCCGGCGCATATTGATGAGGACAAAGTGATCCGGGCGATCTCACCGGATAAAGATGTGGATGGATTTCATCCGGTCAGTGTAGGAAGACTCTGGATCGGGGAGCCAGGCTTCCTTTCCTGCACACCCGCCGGAATCATTCAGTTGTTAAAGCGCTCCGGTATCTCCATAGACGGAAAAGAATGCGTGATCGTGGGCAGGAGCAACATTGTAGGTAAGCCGATGGCTGCCCTGCTCCTGCGGGAGCACGCTACGGTCACCATTGCGCATTCTCATACGAAGGATCTGAGAAAGATTACAAAACGGGCGGATATTCTGATTGTCGCGATCGGAAAAAGGCAGTTTATCGATGCGGAATACGTAAAAGAAGGCGCTGTCGTGATCGATGTGGGAATGCACCGTGATGAAAATAATAAACTCTGCGGTGATGTGGCCTTTGACGAGGTTTCGGAAAAAGCATCCGCGATCACACCGGTTCCCGGAGGAGTAGGACCGATGACGATCGCCATGCTGATGAATAATTGTGTGGAAACAATGCGGTAACGTAACTATTCAGCACAGGACAGCGTAGTTCCTGCGCTGCCCGTACGTAAACCGGTAATAACCATTAATAAGGGGGAAGCACAACATGAGATGTAGAAATTGCGGCGCTGAGATTCCGGATGGACAGTTGTTTTGTCCTGTCTGCCATGCGGAAGTGCAGATCGTTCCTGACTACAATCCTTTGGAGGATGTTCTTGCGCGTGAAGTGAAAGGCTCTGTGGAATATGCGACACGTCCCATTAACTCCAGAGATGTGAGACGCTACCGTAGCCGGGAAGAACGTGAAAATGAGTATGCTACACGTGTGCTGAATCAAGGGGAGTACAGAAGTTCAACACGGGTGCTGAACCAGGGCGAGATGAGCCGGCTCCGTTCTCAATATACACGGACGCCGTCCGCTTCCCGTTACGGCGGCAGAAGTGCGGACGGCAGCGGAGCCTCCTACCAGTGGGACAGAGCCGGATATGCCAGAAGGGATCCGGGCAATGCCGCCTCGGACAATGGCTATGCCCGCAGGAGTACCGCATGGGATAACACGTATGCCCGCAGGGAGGCGGGGAGTGCCGCAGGAGGCAGCAGCTATGTCAGGAGAGACGCCGGAAATGTCGCAGGAGGCAGCGGCTATGCCCGGAGAGATGCCGGTGACTGGAGAGGCTCATCAGAGCTGCGGTACAATACCGGCAATGTCCGGCGGGAAACCGGCGGGATGCAAAGGAACGCGGAGGCTGTCCGTGGGGATGATGAGGACAGGAACGCCGGAACCATTTATCCGGATGCCCCAACGAGGCAGCGGCAGCGCCGGGAACGAAAAAAGCGTTCCGCCAAAAAGCGCATGCAGAAATTTTTTATGATTTTCTGTATGATCCTCGTCATCGGCGGAGCGGCAGGATTTTTTATTTATCAGAATTCCTATGCAGGTATGGTAGGAAAGGGACAGAAGGCCCTGCAGTCCGGAGAATATTCCGCGGCGGAAAACTATTTTGAGCGTGCGATTCAAAGAAATGTGAAAAAGGCGGAGGCATACGACGGACTATCGAAGGTCTATATCCAGCAGAAGAATCCGGACAGGGCGGAGGAAATCTTTATCGCTGCCATAGATTCTCAGCCGGAAAATGCGGATCTTTATGAGGCTGCGATCCGGTTCTATATCGAAACGGAACAGGAGGAGAAGATCTCCCCGCTCCTGGAGGGCTGTGATACATCCGTGCTGTCCAGGGTATCGGACTATGTATCGGAAGCGCCGGCATTCAGCCTGGACGAGGGAACCTACCAGGAGGTTCAGGAAATCTCCCTGACAGGCGAGGGGGATATCTATTATACGGATGACGGAAGTACACCCACCGCGTCAAGTACGCCCTACACGGAGCCGATCCTTGTGAATGTGGGAACAACGGTGATCAACGCGGTCAGCATCAATAAAAAAGGGATTCCCAGTCTGACAGCGACCAGGACCTACACAGTGGAGCTTCCGATCGCGGACGCACCGGCGGTAACACCTTCTACCGGCCAGTACAATGCGCCTTTTCAGATCACCGTCCAGGTACCGGAAGGCTATACCGCCTATTACACGACGGATGACAGTATGCCGTCCGCAGCTTCAGAGCAGTACACCGGCCCCATTGATATGCCCCAGGGAAGTCTGATTTTTTCAGTGGTACTGGTCAGCGATTCCGGAAAAATGACCGGGGTGACAAAACGGAATTATGTACTGCAGATGGAATAGGATGATGCATATAATTTTCACGAAAAATTTCCACTTTTTTTAGTAAATCTGCTTGTGTCAAAAGTTTCACAGTGCTATAATGAAACCGTTAAATAAATAACATATAGATCAATACATAAGGAGATGTATAGCATGAGCAGATTTACATTACCAAGAGACGTTTACCATGGAAAAGGATGCCTGGAAGAACTGAAGAACCTGAAGGGGAAGAAAGCCATTCTCGTTGTCGGCGGCGGTTCCATGAAGCGCCAGGGATTTCTGGATAAGGCTGTGAATTACCTGAAGGAAGCAGGTATGGAGGTCGAACTGTTCGAGGGTGTTGAGCCAGATCCGTCCGTAGAGACCGTAAAGAAAGGCGCGGAGGCAATGCGCTCCTTCGAGCCTGACTGGATCGTATCCATGGGAGGCGGCTCTCCGATCGATGCTGCAAAGGCAATGTGGGCGTTCTATGAATATCCGGACGTAACTTTTGAAGATCTCTGCATTCCGTTCAATTTCCCGGAGCTGAGACAGAAAGCAAAGTTCTGCGCGATTCCTTCTACTTCCGGAACCGCTACGGAGGTTACCGCATTTTCCGTTATCACCGATTACAGCACAGGGGTGAAGTATCCTCTGGCGGACTTCAATATTACGCCGGATGTCGCGATCGTTGATCCGGATCTGGTATCCGGACTTCCTGTAAAGCAGGTTGCGTATACGGGGATGGATGCACTGACCCATGCAATTGAGGCCTATGTTTCTACCTTGAACGGTCCATTCACAGATCCATTGGCTTTGCAGGCGATCGAGATGGTACTGGATTATCTTCCTGCTTCCTATCACTGCAATATGGACGCAAGAGAACAGATGCACTATGCACAGTGCCTTGCAGGAATGGCATTCTCCAACGCACTTTTGGGAATCGTGCATTCCATGGCTCATAAGACCGGAGCGGCTTTCTCTACAGGACATATTCCGCATGGCTGCGCAAATGCGATCTATCTGCCTTATGTAATCAAATATAATGCAAAGGAAGCCACCGCGGCTAGCCGTTACGCGGAGATCGCCCGCCGGATGGGACTCCCGGGAACATCTGAGAAGGCATTGATCAACAGCCTGTGCGAGAAGATCGACGCATTTAATGTGGAACTCAATATTCCGAAGACTCTGAAGGATTTTGGAATCAATGAGGACGAATTCAAAGAAAAGGTCGCAAAGATCGCGGAACTGGCAGTAGGGGACGCATGTACAGGTTCCAATCCGCGCTCGATCGACCCGGCTGCAATGGAAAAATTGCTGACATGTACCTACTATGGAACAGAGGTTGATTTCTAAATTTTTACAGCACCAATTTTTTACAACATCAATATACAGGCCCCTCCGCTGCGAGGGGCTTGTCTGTGTCTCGAATTTATGCGCGGCAGGCATGCTGGAAAAGTTTGTCGAAACTGTAACAACTGTATATATTTTTTGGGGGATTGGAAAGAAAGAACACTTGCCAAGAGGCCGCTTATAGCGTATGATATGTTATGGCAGAATAGCAGTGCGATATTACAAGGAGGAAGAACATGTATAAAATTTTAAAAGCAGAAAAACTAGCTGATAAAATTATCCTGATGGACGTGCTTGCGCCGCGTGTCGCAAAGCATTGTCAGCCGGGACAGTTTGTGATCGTAAAGATGGATGACAAAGGGGAGCGTATTCCGCTGACGATCTGTGATTATGACCGGGAAGCAGGGACGATCACCATCGTATTTCAGGAGGTCGGAGCTTCCACCACAAAGATGGCGGAGCTCAAGGAAGGGGACAGCTTCCGTGATTTCGTGGGTCCCCTCGGCTGCGCGTCAGAATTTGTAAATGAAGATATGGAAGAACTGAAGAAGAAAAAAATGCTCTTTGTGGCCGGCGGTGTGGGAGCCGCGCCTGTGTATCCGCAGGTAAAATGGCTGCATGAGAAGGGAATTGACGCGGACGTGATCCTTGGCGCGAAGACAAAGGATATGGTGATCCTGGAAAAGGAGCTCGAAGCAGTCGCTGGAACTCTCTATGTGACCACAGACGACGGTTCTTACGGACGTTCAGGTATGGTTACGACAGTGATCGAGGATCTGGTTCAAAAGGAAGGAAAGCAGTACGACGTATGCGTGGCAATCGGGCCGATGATCATGATGAAGTTTGTCTGTCTGCTGACAAAGAAGCTTGATCTTCCGACCATCGTCAGCATGAATCCGATTATGGTAGACGGAACCGGCATGTGCGGTGCCTGCCGCCTGCAGGTAGGAGATGAGATCAAGTTCGCATGTGTAGACGGACCGGAATTTGACGGACATCTTGTAGATTTTGACCAGGCGATGAAGAGAAGCCAGATGTACAAGACAGAAGAAGGCCGTGCAATGCTGAAATTGACAGAAGGAAACACACATCACGGCGGATGTGGAAATTGCGGAGGTGACAACTAATGGCAGATGTATTAAAGAAAGTACCTGTCAGAGAACAGGAACCACAGGTGCGTGCTACGAATTTTGAAGAGGTTTGTCTTGGATATAACCAGGAGGAAGCTATGGAAGAGGCTTCCCGGTGCATCAACTGCAAGAACGCAAAATGTATCAGCGGATGTCCGGTAGCCATTGATATCCCGGGATTTATCAAGGAAGTAAAGGAAGGCAATATTGAAGAAGCCTATAAAGTGATCGGAAGATCTTCCGCACTGCCGGCCATCTGCGGACGTGTCTGCCCGCAGGAATCCCAGTGTGAAGGAAAATGTATCCGCGGAATCAAGGGAGAACCGGTATCCATCGGTAAGCTGGAAAGATTTGTCGCGGATTATGCGCTGGAGCATGACATCAATCCGGAAGGTCCGGATCAGACCAACGGACATAAGGTTGCAGTCATCGGTTCCGGTCCGTCCGGCCTGACCTGCGCAGGAGACCTGGCAAAGATGGGATATGAGGTTACGGTCTTTGAAGCCCTGCATGAGCTGGGCGGCGTGCTTGTATATGGTATTCCGGAATTCCGTCTTCCGAAGCAGAAGGTTGTGGCAAAGGAAATCGAAAAAGTAAAAGAGCTGGGTGTGAAGTTCGAGACGAACGTGGTCATCGGAAAGTCTACTACCATTGATCAACTCATTGAGGAAGAAGGCTTTGAGGCCGTATTTATCGGTTCGGGAGCCGGACTTCCGATGTTCATGGGTATCCCGGGAGAAAATGCGAACGGCGTATTCTCCGCCAATGAGTACCTGACCAGAAGCAATCTGATGAAGGCTTTTGATGAGTCCTATGATACTCCCATTGTAGGCGGCAGGAAGGTCGCGGTCGTAGGCGGCGGAAACGTGGCGATGGATGCGGCAAGAACGGCGCTGCGTCTGGGAGCTGAGGTACATATCGTCTACAGAAGAAGTGAAGCAGAGCTTCCGGCCAGAGTAGAAGAGGTACATCACGCAAAAGAAGAAGGGGTTATTTTCGACCTGCTGACGAACCCGAAGGAAATCTATGTAGATGACAAGGGCAATGTAAAGGGCATGAGAGTCATCAAGATGGAACTGGGCGAACCGGATGCGTCCGGAAGAAGACGTCCGGTGGAGGTTCCGGGATCCGAGTATGACATCGAACTGGATACCGTGATCATGTCACTGGGTACTTCTCCCAATCCGCTGATCTCCTCCACCACAAAGGGTCTGGAGACCAACAGATGGAAATGTATCGTTGCCGACGAAGAGTTCGGCAAGACCTCCAAAGAGGGCGTTTATGCCGGCGGTGATGCCGTGACGGGCGCTGCGACCGTGATCCTGGCAATGGGTGCCGGAAAAGCGGGTGCACGCGGAATTGATGAATATCTGAAAGCAAAATAAAGAGTATAGATATCGATCCTAATGAAAATTACAGTGATTACCGTAGGGAAGATCAAAGAAAAATATCTGAGGGATGCAGTTGCAGAGTACGGCAAGCGGCTGAGCAGATACTGCAGGCTGGAGATCGTGGAGGTCGCGGATGAGAAGACAGTGGAGCATGCAAGTGAGGCTTTGGAGGAACAGATCCGAGGTAAAGAGGCGGAGCGCATCCTGAAACACATCAAAGAGGATGCATATATCATCACGCTCGAGATTCGGGGAAAGCAGCTTTCTTCGGAGGAAATGGCGGCAAAGATCGAACATCTTGGAGTGCAGGGAGAGGGGCATCTGATTTTTGTGATCGGCGGCTCGATCGGGCTGGGGAAAGAGGTACTCGGCAGATCGGATCTGGCACTTAGCTTTTCGAAGATGACCTTTCCGCATCAGCTAATGCGGGTAATCCTACTTGAGCAGCTCTACAGGAGTTTCCGGATCATACAGGGAGAGCCATATCATAAGTGAACATGGAATATGGAAGGAGAAAGCCGTCTATATGGGACATAGCGGCTTACGGGTCACACCTGATCAGGGGGTGACCCGTAACTGCAGAGACAGAATTCTAAACATTCATCCACAAGAAAAGTGTACGTCGCGAGCACACTCGAGCCGAAGCGCGGCTGCGACAGCAGCCATTTTCCATATGCGCATAGTGCGCATCCCCCGGAGGGTTTTTGTTCTATAGGAAAATTCAGAGAAGTTTCCTATAGAACAAAAAATGATAGCTCATCTGCAATTCTGCAGACAGAGTCATAAATTTCGGAAAAAGAATCAAATTCTGCAGTAATTTCATCTATACTCGTCTCAATGCCGTTTTTGTCACAAGAGATTTCCATGCTGTCGATCTTAATAATAAGATCAACAAAATCCCTGCCCTCATGTATTGTCGCAATTACACACACATGATTGTTTTCTTCAATTTCTTCCATGACAGAGGAAAAATATTTAGTTCCCTTTAATTTGGAAACGAAAGCGGAAGCAGTCCTTAATTCATCGGTATTATCAAAAATCTCAGAATTTAATGTCATTTCCTTTGGAACGAATACATCCCTGGTATAGAGAATTTCATTTTTGAGTATCGCTTCAATCTGCTGATTTACCATTGTTTCCAGAATATGCACTCTTGAAGGTTCAAAGTCCTGATTTCCCCTGAATGAAAATTGAAATCCCTGTAAATTGATTAATTCCCTTCTGATTTCTGATGTCAGCATTTCCTGTCCGATTCTTGTAAAGTCACTTCCAATTGCGGGACCATAGTCCAAAAGTTTTGTACCTATATGTTCAAACTCATCTTTTGTTACATAAGGCAGCATGGACAAATTGAAATCAAAGTTTGGGGCAATTCCAATCGGTTTTTGTGTGTCATTATCTATCAGGACACCCATATTCCCAAGATGCCTGTCTACGTTAAACGTAATGGCATCCAAAACAAGCATTCTCCGGAACTGTTCCTGGCACCCAAGGCGGTCAAAGAAAACGGACAGTTCATCTAAAGTAATGCTGCGGTCTGCCATTTTTCGTAATGAAACAAACCCGACATCCTCGTTTGTGAAAGATTTACATTTCGTTGCAATCTCCCCATGAAATCTCAGAACAGAATATTGGACGCTGGTCGGATCAGCTTTATGAATGATTTCAGAAGCAAGTGCTTCGCAATAAGGTTCCAGTCCAGCATTAAAAGCACCCGAAATTCCCCTTTTGTACAGATAGATTTTACCATCTTCTTTCTTCCAGCATTTTCTAAAAGAGCCGTCTGTTGTGAGTTCCGGAGAAGTGGTGCTCATCTGCACTCCATATAACCCGAGTCCCTCAAAGGCCAGTTTGGATATTACTTCATCAAAGTCATTTCTATAAAAGGATATATCGCTCCATGTGACATCTTCCTCTTCTTTCTTTACCCAAAATGAGTCATTGATGGATGCCGCATGTGTGACTCTAATGAATCCCTCCGTAGTCTCACATCCGCAATCTATCATAAGCTGCTTTAAATGATGATTGTGTTTATATGCTTTTCTGTCTTCCAGCCATTCATTTATCTCAAACTTTCCAAGAGGAAGCACAGTATTTTGTTTCAGAAGATGCCATTTGCCGTTTTTCTTACGGAAAGACGCGGCAATGATATCTTTGTTCATAAGATCATACATATGAATCAACACCTCTTCAAGAGTATTTGGCCCTAAAATGTGAATGTTTGAAATTCTGGTTCTTTGCGTATATAGAGTCGGGGGCTGTCGGATCATGCTGCTTTTCCACAATATATTGCTGCGGGTTTCTATGAACCGCATTCATTTATGGTAGATATACATTTGTTTTCCGACAGCCCCGGCCTTTCAGGGATTCTTCAGAATTTCAATCCTGCACTTATGCTCCTTCGTTTCTTTCGAATAATTCACTCCGACTAACAGAATCTCTCCGGTATACCCTTTCACCCAATCCGCATATCCCTTTTCCTTGATCTGTGCAATCGCGCCTTCTGCGGACCGATCCCATTTTAGCTCCACCACCAGTGCCGGCACGCTCTTCTCCCGCTTTGGCAGATAGACCACATCCGCAAAACCTTTTCCGGACGGCATCTCCATGATTGGGTTCAGGTAGTGTGCTTTTGCGCTGTAATAGGCCATCAGGATGACACAGGTGAGGGAATTCTCGTCATTATATTTCAGCATGGAGGATGTTTCGCGGTGGATGGCGGCAATTCCATTTGCGACTGCATTTTCATCGCAATTCCAGGTGGCCTGAAGCAGTTCCTCCGAATGGTCCAGTGATTGGATCAGGCCGTCCCAGCCGCCAACCTTTACCGCACGCATAAATTCCTGGGTAATCTCCTGATTTGGGATCAACACGCTTCCATTTTTTTTATCATAAGTCAGATATCCAAGATGAACAAGGAGAGTGAGTACATCATCTTTAATCTGAAAGGTTGTCATATCATTCTGGAATGTGGACGGATCAATCTTGCAGTGCCCGCCGCCCAGCATTTTAATAACTGCTTCCCTCAGGCCGTCAAAATTCATATCAATATAAATCTTCAATGCCTCATAGGTTTCTGTCCCGGTCCAATAGCTCTGAAATTCCTTCCACGTCAACACATCCACCACGGATTTTGGATTATAAATATGAAGATTACCTAGACGGTATCCATCGTACCATTTTTCGATTTCGTTGTAATCCACATCGTACCGTATGCATTGTTCCTGTATCTCTTCTTTCGTAAAACCAAAATATTCCCCGAGGTTCTTCGGTAAGATCATAGAATATTCGTCAAAGATATTGATCGCGGAATGATCGCCGTATTTTTTTATCGGCAGGACACCGGTCATATAGGCCAGATCAACATATGTCTGCCCTTTAAAAAGTCCTCGCAGAAAATCCAGATAGTCCTTTTGGATATCCTTGCGCTCTTTTACTAATCGAAGTACGCAATCCCATTCATCAATAATGAAAATGAAGCCTTTTCCGGTCTGGTTATAAATTTTATTCAGAGCGAATTTAAGCCGGGAATCCGGATTGAATCCTGTGCAATCCGGAAATTCTTCTATCAATTCTTCCATAACCGCATGCTCTATCTGGGTAATAAATGTATCCAGATCACGTCTGGATTCCAGGAACTGTTGGATATCCAGACGAAGTACGTTGTGTCGATTCAAATGCGCTGTAAAGGAAGTCTCTGATTCTGCTTTTTGACCTGCAAATAATCCGGCGGAATCACAGCCCCTGCTGTAATAGGACACGAGCATGTCCGCCGCCATGGACTTTCCAAAACGACGGGGACGGCTGACGCATATGTTTTTTTGGGTGGTATTTAAAATGCTGTTCGTGTACAAGATCAGCTTCGTTTTATCAATATATATTTTGGAATTGACGGCTTCACGAAATGCTGCATTTCCTGGATTGACATAAGTGCCCATGGATTCCTGCTCCTTTTCCATTTTTTCCTTAATATCTCAATTTTATATCTATGATTCGACCGTCAAAAGTCCATTTTCATTGCTGAGATAATTTTTCGAAGATTCGTGCCACAATATATGGAGGCAATGTGGTGCATTGTTGACATATATTGTGGCATGGAGATTCGGAAAATTAGCCAGCAAGGGAAATGAGAACTTTTGACGGGCGAATCATAGATATGTTCTCAAACAACAACGTCTAATATCACTCTATCACCGTTTTTAAACGGCGGGAACGGCGGTATAGGATGATTTTAGCATTATTTATGTGAAAAGACAATGCGGAACACCTGTTTCACTCCCCGGACTCTTCGAATCGTTACAGTTCACGGCCTAACCGGCCGCGAACTGTAACGATAAAATAAAAAGACAAAAAACAAGATTGTGTATCTTGTGATAAAATGTTATACTTGTTGGGAAAATGCATCATATGAAACAAATATTTTGAAACAAAATAAGTATATGAAGACTGAGGAACTGCTCCGAAACAATCTTATTTCGGGATAGTCCCATACAAACAGCACAGGAGGTTATGATGAACGACTATATGATCTGTATGGATGCTTCCGGAGATATCATCAGGGATGCCGCGCTTGAAAATGGAATTGAGTTTGTGCCGATGGAATATTCTCTCGGCGAGGAGATGCGTACATCCCACGGATGCGAAAGCGAGGACATGCTGAAAAAGTTTTATGACGGCCAGCGAAACGGCGATCTGACAAAGACTTCCCAGATCTCTCCTTACATGTATGAGGAATATTTCAAAAAATTTCTGGAGATTGGAAAGTCGATCCTGTATTTTTGCCTGTCAAGCGGACTTTCCTCCACTTATCAAAGTGCCATGCTGGCGGCGGAGAGTCTGAAGGAGGATTACCCGGAGTCGGAGGTTCTTCCGGTGGATACCCTGGCGGCTACGGGGGGAATTGGACTTTTAGCGGAAAAAGCCATCGCAAACAGGAAGAATGGCATGACGATCCATGAAAATCTGGAGTCGATCCGGGCGGTGATCCCGAAGCTCCGCCATTATTTTATGGTGCAGGATCTGATGTATCTGAAGCGCGGCGGACGTGTCGGCGCGGCCACGGCCCTGGTGGGTTCCGCGCTCAACATTAAGCCCATACTGAAGATCGATGAGAACGGAAAGCTGGTAACCGTAGACAAGAAGCGCGGGAACAAGGCAGCCATGTCTTCCCTTTTTACATTTTTTCAGGAAAATTATAATCCGGAGCTGGACAAAAAGATCTATATCTGCGACGCGGATACACCGGAGCTTGCACAGAGCCTTGCGGAAAAAGTGAAAGAAGCCGCGCCAAAAGCCGAGATACGCCGTACCATGCTCTCGCCGATCATCGGTGCACATACCGGCCCGGGAATGCTTTCCATGATCCTGTTCGGAAAATAAGGAGGAGCTTATGATAAGGAATATCATATTTGATATGGGAAATGTACTCTTGAGCTACGACCCGGAAATCTGCCTGCGTCACTTTGTGGAGCAGGAGGCGGATCGGGCATTGATCCGCCGGGAGCTCTTTCAGGGGCCGGAGTGGATCGAGGGAGACCTGGGGCACATCACGGATGCAAAGCGATTTGAAGGAGTGAGCCGCAGGATACCCGGGCGGCTTCACCGGGAATTGAGGGAATGTGTGGATCAATGGCATATGTGTATGCAGCCGGTTCCGGGAGCGAGGGAATTTTGCAGGTATGTGAAGGAAAAGGGATACCGTATTTATGTGCTGTCCAATGCCAGCAATTCTTTTTATCAGTATTTTCCTCGATTCGCGCCGCTTGATTATTTTGACGGGGTCGTCGTGTCCTGCGACATCCATATCATAAAACCGGATATCCGTATTTACCGGTATCTCCTCGACCGGTTTGAACTGCTGCCGGAGGAAAGTTTTTTTATTGATGACGTAGCCGAAAATGTAGAGGGCGCCGAAAAAGCCGGAATCAGCGGAGAAGTATTTCACGGGGATTTTGAGAAAATCAAAAAATCAGCACAGCTATAGAATAGGAACAAGCCAGGAGTAAACTATAACCAAGAACTGTGCCCTGTATCTCTAATTATCAAATATATTGCATTTAAAACCGGTAAGTGATAAAATAATAACAATACTTAGAAAATTCATTCTTACAACAAGATAAAAGAGACATGAATTTTCAGAAAGAACAAAGGAGATGAAAATATGGGCAGCATGTTATTAAACAGCGTACTGGCAGCTATTCCGGTCATTTTGATTGTGGTGATCATCCTCATTATACTGGCTTCGGGCTATGTAAAGGCGTCCCCGGACACAGCCTACATAATCTCGGGCTTAAGGAAGCAGCCCAAGGTTCTGATCGGAAAAGCAGGCATCAAGATTCCGTTCCTGGAGAAGAAGGATGAGCTGAACCTGCAGCTGATCCCGATCGATGTTAAGACTTCCAGCGCGGTTCCCACGGCAGATTACATCAATATCCGCGTGGACGCCGCAGTCAATGTGAAGATCAGCGACCAGCCGGAGCGGCTTTCCCTCGCCGCGCAGAATTTTCTGAACCGTCCTACGGATTATATTGCTCAGGTATCCAGGGAAGTGCTGGAAGGAAATATGCGTGAGATCGTAGGAAAGATGAACCTGGAAGAGATGGTGTCCGACCGTCAGAAGTTCGCCACGCTGGTGAAGGAAAACGCGGAGCCCGATCTTGCGGCAATGGGTCTGGATATTGTCAGCTTCAATGTCCAGAATTTTGTGGACGGCAACGGCGTTATTGAAAACCTTGGCGTGGACAACATCGTAAAGATTCAGAAAAATGCGGCGATTTCCAGGGCGGACAGTGAAAAGGAGATTGCCAAGGCACAGGCAAAGGCGAAGAAGGAAGCCAATGACGCGCAGGTGACTTCCGAGTTAGAGATTGCCAATGCACGGGCAAGGGCGCAGAAGGAAAAAGCGGTCGTACAGGCGATAGCCAACCAGGAAGCGAAGGAAGCAGAGATCAATGCGGCGACACTGATCGCACAGAAGGAAAATGATCTCGAGATCAGAAAGGCGGAGCTGCAAAAGGATGCGGACACAAAAAAGGCAATTGCCGATTCCGCATATCAGATTCAGAAGGAGACCGAGAGAAAGACCGTGGAGATCGCGACCGCGGATGCAAACCTGGCGCGCCAAGAAAAAGCGATCGCCATCCAGGAGAAGGAAGTCGAGCTGACAGAACGCAATCTGGAAGCAGCCGTAAAAAAACAGGCAGAGGCAGAGCGCTATGCAAAGCAGCAAGAATCTGATGCCAAACTGTATGAAGTACAGCGCAATTCTGAGGCACAGCTCTTTGAACGCCAAAGACAGGCGGAAGCCGAAAAGTTTGAAAAGGAGAAAGAGGCCGAAGCACTGAAAGCAACTGCAGAAGCGCAGAAATACGCCATGGAACAGGAGGCCGAAGGAATCCGCAGCAAAGGTCTTGCGGAAGCAGAGGCCATCAAAGCAAAAGCTCTTGCCGAGGCGGAAGGTATCGAGAAAAAGGCGGAGGCCATGAAGCAGATGGGTGAAGCCGCGATCCTGGAGATGTATTTCAAAGCCATGCCGGAGATCGCCAGAAACATTGCGGAGCCGCTTGCCAAAGTGGATAAGATTACCATGTATGGGGACGGCAATACTTCCAGGCTGGTGAAGGATATCGTAGGAACCCTTACCCAGGTGTCCGACGGACTGAAGGAGTCCACAGGTGTTGACGTGCAGTCCGTATTATCCGGCTTTTTAGGCGCCAAAATATCGGAAAACCACAGCGATGAAGCAGGAAAGTAAGATTTTATCAGCTGCGCAGGAGCAATCCCCATGGACGAAGTCAATGCTCACAGCATTGCGGTTGTATCTGCGAGAGTACCGGGCAGATACGGTCTGAGATTCAGGTATAGGACGGCAAAGCCACACATATACTTTTATAAAAGGTGTATGTGTGGCTATTCTTTTATGGAATATGAACGTGAAAATGAAGGACTGAAGAGCCGGCTTGCATCCGCAGCCGGTATGCCGAAGGATGTTGTACTTGGCGCGGCTGTCGTCACACTTCTTGGCGATTCCGAGGTCTGTATCGAGAATTACCGTGGAATCATCGAATACACCGAATGTCTGATCCGGGTACAGACAAAGGGAAAACAGATCCGCCTGCACGGGAGGCATCTGCAGATTGAATATTATACCAATGATGAGATGAAGATCACAGGAACGATTTGTTCCCTGGAATTCTGCAAGTAACATAAGCATTCTCGGAAAATTAGCCGCTAAGGATAACTCCCCACATCTGCTCGACAGATGGGTGCAAGGGAGTTTCCGAGAGTGCTCTAACATGCAAGGGAGGTAACGGCTGTGATACAGGCAATTTTTCGATATATACGCGGATATGTAAAGATCCGGATACAGGGTTATTCTCCGGAGCGTTTCCTGAATCTGTGCAGATACCATCATATCCTGATCTGGGGGCTGATGCCCAGGGGAAATGCCTATGAGATGTATCTGGCCCTGGACAGCTTCAGGAAGCTGCGGCCGATCATACGGAAGACTCATACAAAGGTCGTTTTACTGGAACGATATGGTCTTCCTTTTTTTATCCGGCGGCATAGAAAGCGGAAAACATTTCTCGCAGGGGTGCTGATCTGTATCGGTCTTTTGTTTTTTTATTCCAGCTATATCTGGGATATTCATTTTGAGGGGAACGAAAAATGGACGGACCAGTCGCTGCTGGAATTTCTGGATACAAAGGAGATCTCTCCGGGAATGCCGAAACATAGAGTGGACTGCAGCCAGATCGTCAAGGATATCCGGGCACAGTACGATGATATCGTATGGGTTTCCGCGTCCATGGACGGAAGCCGCCTTCGTATTCAGATCAAAGAAAATGAAGATACCTTCCGTGAGGAACCTTCGGATGAAAAAGACGGGGAGCAATCTGCGGTATCTGCGGACAATAATACGGAAAATAAGGAAAATCTGCCGCCGACGGATCTGATCGCCTCCCAGGACGGGGTGATCACCAATATCATTACCCGCAGCGGCGTTCCCCAGGTTCATGTGGGGGATATGGTTAAAAAGGGAGATATCCTCGTCTCAGGCCGGGTGGAGGTACTCAATGATGCCGCGGAGGTGACCGGGTATCAGTATCAGCAGTCCGATGCGGATATTTACGCGGACACGCAGATGCAATACAGGGACCAGACCCCCCTTACCTATCAGAAAAAAACATATGAGCCCTATGAGCAGCGGCGCCTCTGGTACATAAAGCTGGGTCCATACCAGATTTCTGTTGGAATGCTTTCCCATCATTTCCAAAAATGGGAAACTTATACGGAAGAACACCGGCTTCGGCTGGGAGAAAATTTTTATTTGCCCGTTGATTACGGCATGGTTTCCATAAAATCTTATCAAACGGAAGAGAAAAAATACTCCGAGAAGAAGCTTCAGGAGATATTGACACAAAAATTCGAACATTTTTCAAAAGAAATGGAAGAAAAGGGTATTCACATTCGTGAAAATAGTGTTAAAATACATGTGTATGAAAATTCTGCCATTGCCAGCGGCATACTGTATCTGAATCAGCAGATCACAGAGACGGCAGATACGGAAATTCTGACGATTGAAAGGAACGAACAGGATGAGTTTATCGGAACTGAAGATTGACATACCAGCAGAACATGAGAATAATGTATTCGGGCAGTTCGATATCTATGCAAAGAAGATGGAGCGTACCTTCCATGTGACCCTGATCCCTCGGGACGGCACGGTGAAGATCTTGGGCGAAGAGGCGGCAGCGGAAAAAGCAAGGCGGGTTCTCGCCCAGCTTACGGAGCTGTCCAGGCGGGGTAATACCATTACGGAGCAGAATGTGGACTATGCCATATCTCTGGTCTATGAGGATCAGGAAGAAGAGCTAGTGGAGATCGATAAGGATCTGATCTGTTATACGCTTCTGGGAAAGCCGGTCAAGCCAAAGACCCTGGGACAGAAAAAGTATGTGGATGCCATTAAGGACGGGATGGTCACTTTCGGCCTGGGGCCTGCGGGAACAGGCAAGACCTATCTGGCCATGGCCATGGCAGTGACTGCCTTTAAGAAGAACGAGGTGGGGCGGATCATCCTGACACGTCCTGCCATCGAAGCGGGAGAGAAGCTTGGCTTCCTTCCCGGCGACCTGCAGAGCAAGATCGACCCGTACCTCCGTCCTCTGTATGACGCGCTGTACCAGATCATGGGGGCGGAAAGCTTCCTGAAAAATTCTGAAAAAGGGCTCATCGAGGTGGCACCTCTTGCCTATATGAGAGGCCGTACATTGGACAACGCATTTATCATACTGGATGAGGCACAGAATACGACGCCGGCCCAGATGAAGATGTTCTTAACCCGGATCGGCTTTGGCTCCAAGGTCGTGATCACAGGCGATTCTACCCAGAAGGATCTGCCCTTTGGAGCGGTGTCCGGACTGGAGGTGGCGGTAAAGGTCGTGAAAAATATTGAGGGCGTGAGTATCTGTATGCTCTCCAGCAAGGATGTTGTGCGCCATCCGCTTGTCCAGAAGATTGTGAAGGCATATGAAGATTACGAAAAAAAAGAATTTCGTTCCGGAAGTCATGGCAGCAGGAATAAAAGAAGATAGGTGCCTGAAAGACAGTTACAGTTCACTGGCCAGCCAGCGAACTGTAACGAATCCGGCCTGTTTAAAGTTGCCTTACGGCAAGAGGCCGGATTCCAGCCCCAGTACATACTGGCCTGTGGCCGTGCAGCGTGGTGCACGGCCCAGGAGTGAACTGTAACCAAAGACAGGCACTGAGTGTTCATAGTAAGGAGAAGAATGTGAATTTTTATTTGGAAGAGGAAGGCAGCGTCAGTCTGCCCTTTGATACGGAAGAGACTGCCCGGGCAGTCATAGAAGAAGCCCTTGCCTTTGAGGGCTGCCCTTATGAGGCGGAGGTAAATCTGCTTCTGACGACGGACGAGGAGATCCATGCCATGAACAGGGAATTCCGCCGGATCGACGCCCCCACGGATGTACTTTCATTTCCATTGCTGGAATATGAAGCCCCGGGGGACTTTTCAGGCTTTGAAGAAAAAATAGATGCCTTTGATCCGGAGTCGGGAGAACTGATGCTTGGAGATATCGTTATCTCCAAGGACAAGGTCTTGAAGCAGGCAGAGGAGTATGGACATTCTCCGAGAAGAGAATTTGCTTTTCTGATCGCTCATAGTATGTTACACTTATTTGGCTATGACCACATGGAAGACGCACAGCGGCTGGTGATGGAACAGAAACAGCGTGAGATTCTGGAGCGTGTGGGGATATTGCGGTAATATACTGAGCAGGGGTTACGGAGGATATTTATGTCTGAGATACAGGGAAGACGACGAAAAGTAAAAAAAGATGATTTTCTGATGCAGGGCATGATTCTCGCTGTTGCAATGGTTTTGACAAAGGTGATCGGCGTTGTCTACCGGATTCCGCTGACCAACATCCTGGGAGACGAGGGGAATGGCTTTTATGGTTACGCCTATGAGGTGTACGCCATGACTCTGATGCTGTCGTCCTTAAGCATTCCCACGGCCGTGTCCAAGCTGGTGGCCGCAAGGGTTGCGATGCGGCAGAGACGCAACGCGTTCCGGGTATTTACGTGCGCGTTTGTATTTTCTGCGGTTATCGGGGTTCTGGTGGCTGTCCTGATTTTTTTTGGCGCGGATGTGATTTCCACGAATATGATGAAATCCCCTTTGAGTGCCTATGCGCTGCGGGTTCTGGCCACCGGCCTTTTCATCGTGGCCGTGCTGGGTGCACTGCGGGGATATTTTCAGGGGCTGGGGACCATGCTGCCCACGGCCGTATCCCAGATCATTGAACAGATCGTCAATGTGGTGGTCAGTATCGCGGGCGCCAGTATTTTGTTCAACATCGGGGCAGAGGCAGGGCAGAAGAGCGGAGAAGAACTTCTGGGTCCCGCGTACGGAGCAGCGGGAGGTACCCTGGGGACCGTGGCAGGGGCTGTGTCCGCCCTGCTGTTCCTGGGATTTGCGTTTTTAATATACCGCCCGGTCATATACCGGCAGATCCGGATGGACCATATCCGCAAGAGGGAGAGCTATCGGAGAATCCTGCGGATCTTACTGCTGACGATTATGCCGGTGGTTTTCAGCACGGCGATCTATAATATCAATCAGATCATGGATCTGACGATTTTCAATAATATTATGTCCGCCCAGGGATATACGGAAAAGCAATATATGGCAATGCAGGGGATCTTCACGGGAAAATACAATCCCCTGATCAATGTTCCGCTTGCCATGGCAAACGGACTTGCTGCTTCGGTTATCCCGAGCCTGACGGCAGCAGTGACGAAAAGGGACCGGAAGCAGGTCTATGCGAAGATCGGGCAGACGATCCGCTTTACCATGGTGATCGCGATTCCGTGTTTTATCGGATTTATCGTACTGGCTTCCCCGCTGATGGTGCTTCTGTTTAATGATGACAGTATGACCCCGGCGGTGATGCTGGCGCTTGGGGCCATCACGGTGGTGCTGTACAGTTACTCCACCATCTCCAATTCCATCTTGCAGGGATTGGATGAAATGGGGACACCGGCAAAAAATGCGGGAATCTCTCTGATTGTACATCTGATCGCGCTGTTTATTATGCTTGTGGTATGCAAATGGAATATCTATGCACTGGTAGGGAGCAATATCGTCTTTTCACTCTGCATGTGCATCCTGAACGCCAGAGCTATCCGCAGAGCCTGCGGCTACCGGCAGGAGATAGACAGGTGCTTTATCAAGCCGCTGACAGCAGCCCTGATCATGGGAATGTTTGCCTATCTGGTACACCTGCTTCTGGATCTGGCGGTGGGCGGGCGTTTCCTTCCGACAACAGTATCTATCCTGGTGGCGGTGATCGTATACGCATTTGCCACCCTGAAGCTGGGGGTATTTACAGGCCAGGATTTGAGAGATCTGCCTCAGGGCAAGAAGATCTACCGGATCTGCAGAAAATATCATTTACTGCCAAGATAGTTGGATTCGGTTGTTATACAGCGCGTCAGATAAATCTGCCGTGCTGTATAAGATGAATATCAAAATCAGATAAATATCAAAAAAATGCGGAAATACTGCCGTTGACAGTTTTTTGCGTATAAAATGCAGGAAAAAAACCAATACTGTGTAAAAAAGGAGTGGATCCTTATGAAGCAGAAATATTATATTGGTTTTTTTATGGCAGTATTTCTCGTGGCATCCCTTCTCGGGATCGGATATCAGATGAGCTATCAGTACGTGGTGGACAGGCAGACCGCACGGGCAGAGAGCATGCCGGTGGTTCCGGAACAGCCGAAGGAGGAGCTCGTCACCACAAAGGGGACGGCACAAAAGAATGAAGGGTATTATCTCTGTGCCCTGCAGGGCTATGTGGTCGTGTATCTCGGCGACCATGAGACGATTTACGAAATGACGGAAATCCCCCTCTCAACCCTTCCGGACAATGTCCGGGCAGAGATCGAGGCCGGAAAATTCATCGAAACGGCAAAAGAATTGTATGGATTCCTGGAGAATTATTCAAGCTGAATACAGGTGATATATGGAGAAGAAAGGGACAGGCAATGGATGAACAAAAGATAAGCAGGATCAATGAATTGTACAGGAAGTCAAAAGCAGAAGGACTTACCGGGGAAGAAAAGAAGGAGCAAAAGCTCCTCCGGGCGGAATATCTGGAAGCCATCCGGGGAAACTTAAGAAGTCAGCTTGACAATATCGACATCAAAGAAAAGGATGGTACGATCATCAACCTTGGGGAAAAATATGGAAACAAAAAAGGTAATTAGAGCCCGTGCATTGAAAGAGCGCGGGGCACTGCCACCGGAGACGAGAGCCCTTTATGACCGGGAGATCCACAGGCTGGCCGCAGTCCATCCGCTTTTTCAAAATGCCCGGGAGATTTATTGTTATGCTTCTTTTCGAGATGAGGTATCCACTGCCGGGCTGATGGAACTGGCGTGGCAAAACGGAAAAAGGGTGGCTGTTCCGCGTGTGACGGAAGGCATGCGGATGGAGTTCTATTACATAGAAAGCCTTACAGAGCTGCGGCCGGGCTATCAGGGGATTCCGGAACCTGAAGCAAAGAGAGCCTGGAAAGCGCAGCTGCCTCAAGCCGAAGACAGGGAGGCCGATGGGGGATTGCAGAATAAGGGCGCCGGTGATATACTGGTGATTCTGCCGGGGGCCGCATTTGACAGGTCGGGAAACCGGATCGGATATGGAAAGGGATTTTACGATCGGTATCTGCAGCGGTTTCCGCGGTGCAGCCGGATGGGGCTGGCATACTCGGTGCAGTGTGTGGAAGAGATCCCGGCGCAGGAATGGGACATCCGCGCGGAAGCGGTTATTACGGAGAAAGGAAATTTTGTGGCATGTGGAATGAATTACCAAAGGATCCGATGATTTTGCTGAGTGTGATTAATACGAAGCTGCGGGACTATTATCCTACGCTTGACGCACTCTGTCAGGATCTGGATATCAAAAAGGATGAGCTCACAGACAGGCTGGGGCAGATCGACTATGAATATATGGAAGAAAAGAATCAATTCGTGTGAGAGGGATTCTCGGTTTGCTCTGCCGATTTTTGATGACGATGGAGAGGTTTTGCGTTATAATGTGTTTCATGCGGAGCTTGTTATAAGACATGCGGAGGATAAAAAATTGTATTTATATGACGCTATAAATATAAAAAAAGAAACGAGTACCCCGCTTGAGCCATAAGGCTGTACGGTTAAAAACTCATTTCTTGTTTTGATTATATGATAGATAAGGGAGAAAGTCAAGAAAAATGTATCATGAAATTCATTTAGATAAAATAAATGTAAATTCACAGCCGCCCGCAGAGGAACCGGCCAGACAGTACTTCTTTATGGCAAAATGCCGGCAGTGGGTAAAAAACTTTGAACGGAAAAACGGACGCCTGCCGGGAGCCTGCGTAACGACGTTCGGCTGTCAGATGAATGCCAGGGATTCGGAAAAGCTGGCGGGTATCCTGAGGGAGATCGGCTATGCGGAAGAACCGGACGAAAAGAAGGCGGATTTTGTAATATTTAATACCTGCACCGTGCGCGAAAACGCGAACCAGCGGCTCTATGGACGTTTGGGGCAGCTCAGCCGGAGCAAAAAGCAGAATCCGGACATGAAGATCGCGCTGTGCGGCTGTATGATGCAGGAGGAAAGGGTTCTGGAAAAGCTGAAGCAAAGCTATTCCTTCGTGGATCTGGTCTTCGGGACACATAATATATATAAGTTCGCAGAACTGTTGGCAGCCTGCCTGGAATCAGACCGGATGCTGATTGATGTCTGGGAGGGTACGGATAAAATCGTGGAGGATATCCCAAGTGAGCGGAAATACCCCTTCAAATCCGGTGTAAATATCATGTTCGGATGCAACAATTTCTGCAGCTACTGCATCGTGCCTTATGTAAGAGGGCGGGAGAGAAGCCGGGACCCGAAAGAGATCCTCCGTGAAATCGAAGCTCTGGCAGCGGACGGTGTCGTGGAGGTGATGCTTCTGGGGCAGAATGTGAATTCTTATGGGAAAACACTGGAGAAGCCCGTCAGCTTTGCACAGCTTCTGACAGAGGTCGAAAAGATAGACGGTCTGAGAAGAATCCGCTTTATGACCTCCCATCCAAAGGATCTTTCGGACGAGCTGATCGAAGTCATGGGTCGGTCCGAAAAAATCTGCAGACACCTCCATCTGCCCATACAATCAGGGAGTAACAGAATTCTGGAGAAGATGAACAGGAGGTATACCAGGGAACACTATCTGGAGCTGACAGAGAAAATCCGCCGGGCGGTTCCGGATATTTCCCTGACCACAGATATGATCGTGGGATTTCCGGGGGAGACAGAGGAAGACTTCCGGGATACACTGGACATGGTCCGCAGAGTGCGCTATGATGCCGTATTTACCTTTCAGTATTCGAAGCGGAGCGGGACGCCTGCCGCCGCGATGGAGGGACAGGTGACGCCGGAAGTGATGAAGGATCGGTTCGACCGGCTGCTTTTAGCGGTACAGTCCATTTCCGCAGAAGTCTGCAGCATACATACAGGTTCCGTTCAGGAGGTACTGGTGGAATCTGTAAATGATCATGACCCATCGCTTCTGACCGGGCGCATGAGCAACAACCTGCTGGTGCATTTCCCAGGAGATGCCTCTCTGATAGGAAAACTGGTAAATGTAAAACTGAATGAATGCAGGGGATTTTATTATCTTGGAGAAGGAGGACAGGTTTCCTGTGAAAAAGGTAAGTGAATACTTTTTTATCTGGACTTTGGGCGGAAGCATCTATTATTCCATAGAAGTTGCGTTCCGGGGATTTTCACACTGGTCCATGTTCGTGCTTGGAGGTTTCTGCCTGCTGTTTTTCGGATGGCAGGGCATTTTGATGGAGTGGAAGGATCCGCTCTGGATACAGGTGCTGCGGTGTACATTGTTCGTGGGGGCGGGAGAGTTCATCACCGGGATGATCGTAAATAAGTGGATGCACTGGAACGTATGGGATTATTCCAACCAGCCGCTGCAGCTGTTCGGACAGGTCTGCGTTCCGTTCCTGATTCTGTTTTCCGGGCTGTGCGCGGTGGGGATCCTGATGTCCGCGTATCTGCTCCACTGGATTTACGGAGAAAAAAAACCACATTTCCATGTGTTGTAACGTTGCGTTATACTGCGCGCCAGATAAATCTGCCGCACAGTATCATGTGATGCGCACAGCCGCATGCGGAATTATGCCGCTTCGCGGCTGCGGCTGGCGCGATACTCACGGCAGATTTCATCGGCCGTGAGTATAAAATAAAGATAACCTGCAGAGGAATCTTTGCAAAGATACGAAAGGAAGGCAAAAATTTGGCAGAGTTAACACCAATGATGCAGAAATATATGGATACGAAGGAGGAATATCCCGGCTGCATTTTATTCTACAGGCTGGGAGATTTCTATGAGATGTTTTTTGAGGATGCCATTACGGTCTCGCGGGAACTGGAACTTACCCTGACCGGAAAAAGCTGCGGGCTTGAAGAGCGGGCGCCCATGTGCGGCGTCCCTTATCATGCCGTGGACGGGTATCTGAACCGGCTGGTGGCCAAAGGGTACAAGGTCGCGATCTGTGAACAGACCGAAGACCCGAAGCAGGCCAAAGGGCTGGTCCGGCGGGAGGTCGTGCGGGTGGTCACACCGGGGACAATTCTGGACAGTCAGATGATGGATGAGTCCAGAAATAATTATATCATGTGCATCGTGTATCTGGCGGACCGGTATGGAATCTCCGTGGCCGATGTATCTACGGGAGATTATTTTGTGACGGAGCTACCGGACAGTGGAAAGCTTAAGGATGAGATCTTCAAGTTCTCCCCCTCCGAGATCATTTGCAACGAGTCCTTTTATATGAGCGGCATGGATCTGGATGATCTCAAGGAGCGGTTAAAGATCGCGGTCTATTCCCTGGATGCCTGGTACTTTGACGATGCCGTCTGCAGGAAGAAGCTGCTGGAGCATTTTCATGTGTCAGCTCTGGACGGGCTGGGGCTTGGCGATTACGACTGCGGTGTGATCAGCGCCGGCGCGCTTCTTATGTACCTGCTGGAGACACAGAAGAACAATCTGTCCCACATGACCCATATCACCCCCTATACGACGGGAAAATACATGATGCTCGACAGCTCGACGCGGCGGAACCTGGAGCTGTGCGAAACGCTGCGGGAAAAACAGAAGCGGGGCTCTCTTTTGTGGGTGCTGGATAAGACCCGGACAGCCATGGGGGCGCGGACATTGCGCAAATATCTGGAACAGCCTCTGATCGAGCGGGGAGAGATCGAAAAACGGCTGGACGCGGTGGCGGAGCTGAAAGGCCAGGCGATCTGCCGGGAGGAGATCCGGGAATATCTCTCTCCGATCTATGATCTGGAACGGCTGATCACAAAGATTACCTATGGTTCGGCAAATCCGCGGGATCTGACCGCATTCTCCGGTTCCCTGGAAATGCTGCCGTCCGTCCGCTACATATTGGAGGAGATGCACTCCGGTCTGCTCTGTGACATCCGGGAGAACCTGGATCCCCTGGAAGATCTCTGTACCCTGGTAAAGTCAGCTATCGCGGAAGAGCCTCCCATCGCGATGAAGGAGGGCAATATTATCCGTGACGGTTACCACGAGGAAGTGGATAAGCTGCGCCTTGCCAAGTCTGAGGGGAAGAGCTGGCTTGCGAAGCTGGAGGAGGAAGAGCGGGGGAAGACCGGGATCAAGAATCTGAAAGTGAAATACAATAAAGTTTTCGGTTATTATCTGGAAGTCACCAATTCCTACAAGAATATGGTGCCGGATTATTTTATACGCAAACAGACCCTTGCCAATGCGGAGCGGTATATCACGCCGGAACTCAAGGAACTGGAGGATACAATTCTGGGAGCGGAGGACAAGCTGTATGCCCTGGAATATGAATTGTACTGTACGGTCCGGGATACCATCGCAGGGGAGGTGGAACGGATCCAGAGGACGGCGAAAGCCGTGGCGGAGCTGGACGTATTTTCCACCCTTGCACTGGTTGCAGAGCGGAACAACTATGTGCGGCCAAATATCAATGAAAAGGGCGTCATTGATATCAAGGACGGGCGCCATCCGGTGGTAGAACAGATGATTCCGGACGGCTCTTTCATCTGCAACGATACGTTTTTGAATGACAAGAACCAGCGGATCTCCGTGATCACCGGACCCAATATGGCCGGGAAATCCACCTACATGCGGCAGGCAGCTCTGATCGTCCTGATGGCGCAGATCGGTTCCTTTGTGCCTGCATCGAAGGCGGATATCGGGCTGGTGGACCGGATCTTCACGAGAGTGGGGGCTTCCGATGACCTGGCTTCCGGGCAGAGTACCTTTATGGTGGAAATGACGGAGGTCGCCAATATACTGCGCAATGCCACGGCCAGAAGCCTCCTGATCCTGGATGAGATCGGAAGGGGCACCAGCACATTTGACGGGCTGTCCATTGCCTGGGCGGTGGTGGAGTATATCAGCGATGCCAGGCTTCTTGGCGCCAAGACCTTATTTGCCACCCACTATCATGAGCTGACGGAGCTGGAAGGAAAGATTGATAATGTCAATAATTACTGCATTGCCGTCAAGGAAAAGGGCGATGATATCGTATTCCTGCGCAAGATTGTCAAGGGCGGGGCGGATAAGAGCTACGGAATCCAGGTGGCCAAGCTGGCGGGAGTCCCGGATCTGGTCATCGATCGGGCAAAGGAGATCGTAGAGGAACTGGTGGAAGGGGACGTGACGGCAAGAGTCAGCGAGATTGCCGTCAGAAGCCCTCAGAAGCCGAAGAAAAAAACGAAACACAGAAAATATGACGAGGTGGATCTGGCACAATTTTCTCTCTTTGACACGGTTCAGGACGATGATGTGCTGGAAGAGCTGAAAAATATTGATGTGGGGAATCTCACCCCCATCGATGCGCTGAATACGATTTACCGCCTTCAGAATAAACTGAAGAACAGATGGTAATTGTCGGGAACGAAATCAGGAACTGTCAAAAGTTAAGAGGATAGTTCCTGACGATGGAAAAGGAGCGAATTATGGCACGGATTCAAGTTTTGGATCAGATGACAATTGATAAGATCGCCGCGGGAGAAGTCATTGAACGACCGTCGTCTATTGTGAAGGAACTGGTGGAAAACGCGATTGACGCAGGGGCTTCTTCCGTCACCATAGAGATTGAGGACGGGGGAATTTCCATGATCCGGATCACGGATAACGGGTGCGGTATTTTTCAGGAAGACATACGAAATGCGTTCCTGCGGCATTCCACAAGCAAGATCCGGTGCGTGGAGGATCTCTCTGAGATCTCGTCCCTGGGGTTTCGGGGAGAGGCTCTGTCCAGTATCGCGGCCGTGACCAAGGTGGAACTGGTGACCAAGCCGAAGGAAGAAACTTTCGGAGTAAAATATGTGATCGAGGGCGGCAGGGAGATTTCCATGGAAGAGACCGGGGCAGCGGACGGAACGACCTTTTGTGTGAGGCAGTTGTTCTACAATGTGCCGGCCCGCAGGAAGTTTTTGAAGACCGCACTGACCGAGGCGGGACATGTGCAGGATCTGCTGATGCGCCTGGCGCTTTCCCATCCGGAGGTGGGGTTTCGTTTTCTGAGTAACCGGCAGGAAAAGCTGAGGACATCCGGAAGCGGGAAACTGGACGAAGTCATCTACCATATCTATGGGCGTGACGTGGCGGCAAATCTTCTGGATCTGGACTATGAGAAATCCGGCATCCGCATCCGGGGATACGTCGGCAAACCGGTGATCACGCGGGGAAACCGGAATTTTGAGACTTTTTTTGTCAACGGCAGATATGTGAAAAGCGCAATGATCTCTAAAGCGCTGGAGGATGCCTGCAAAGACTTTATGATGCAGCATAAATTTCCCTTTGCGGTGCTGGCCTTTGAGATCGACAGTGAACAGGTGGATGTGAACGTGCATCCCACGAAGATGGAACTGCGCTTTCAAAAGCAGCAGGAGGTCTACAATACGGTCTTTGAAGGAATCCACAGGAGGCTGCTCGAACCGGAACTGATCCCCCAGGTGGAGGCGCCGAAGCCGAAACCACTGCCGGCCGGAGAACAGTCGGACGCGAACAGGGAACCTGCCAGGTACCCGGGCACTGGCGGAAGGACCTCAGGGGAACAGCCGGACATGAGCGGAAAGTCTGCCGGGGAACAGCCCGGCACAGTGGGAAGGCCTTCAAGGGAACAGCCGGACACAGGCGGAAAGCCTGAGGAAAGTCCGTTCCTGCTCAAGCCCAGGAATACGGCACCGGAGGCTGCCAGAGAAAAGGAAGTCCAGGATGAGGAATATTTTATCCGTAAGATGCGGGAGCGGGTTCTGGAATATCACAACCAAACCCGGCAGCACCCGGCAGCGGAAAAAGCGGGGCATGTGGAGAATGTGGAAGCAATGCAGGGCGCCGGTCCGGGAAAGCAGAGGGCTTCCGGCGGAAAAACGATGCCGGATCGGATCCGCGAGAATCAGGAGTATTACCCGCTAAAAGGCACGGATGGCAGCCAGGAGGAGCTCCGGGCACAGCAGCTTGATCTTTTTGAAGAGAAGCTTTTAAAGCGGGATATCCGGGCGGAATATAAGCTCATCGGCCAGGTGTTTGACACCTACTGGCTTGTTCAGTTTCAGGAAAATCTGTATATCATTGATCAGCACGCGGCTCATGAGCGGGTGCTGTATGAGCGTACTCTAAAAGAGATGAAGAACCGGGAATATACGTCCCAGTATCTAAGTCCCCCGGTGATCCTGACCCTTTCCATGCAGGAGGCGCAGCTTTTGAATGAGCATATGGATCGGTTTCGGCGGATCGGCTTCGAGATCGAGCCTTTCGGCGGGAAAGAGTATGCCGTGCGGGCTGTTCCGGCCAATCTGTTCGGAATTGCCAAAAAGGAGCTTCTGATCGAGATGCTGGACTCCCTTTCGGACAGTGTGAATACGTCCATGACACCGGAGCTGATCGATGAAAAAGTCGCCTCCCTTTCCTGCAGGGCCGCGGTGAAGGGGAACAACCGTCTGTCCGCGCAGGAGATGGACACGTTGATCGGGGAGCTGCTGCTTTTATCTAATCCCTATCACTGCCCTCATGGGCGGCCTACGATCATTGCTATGTCGAAAAGGGAGCTGGAAAAGAAGTTCAAGCGTATTGTATAAGATACGGCGGAACAGTAAATCATTTGAGAGGTTTGACAGAGATGAAAAAACCATTGATCATATTGACCGGCCCTACGGCAGTCGGGAAGACGAAAATGTCAATCAGCCTTGCCAAAGCGGTGGGCGGAGAGATTATTTCTGCGGATTCCATGCAGGTGTATCGGCAGATGGACATCGGATCCGCGAAGATCCGGCCGGAGGAGATGGACGGAGTACGGCATTATCTGATCGATGTGCTGGAACCGGATGAGGAGTTCCACGTGGTTCGTTTTCAGGAGATGGCCAGGGCGGCAATGTCCGAGATCTACGGAAGAAATAAGCTTCCGATCCTGGCAGGTGGAACCGGATTTTATATACAGGCCGTCCTGTATGATATTGATTTTACGGAAAATGGAGGCGACACAGCATACCGGAAGGAACTGGAAATGCTGGCAAAGGAAAAGGGCGCACAGTTCCTGCATGATATGCTTTTGCAGGCGGACCCCAGGTCTGCGGAGGAGATTCACGCCCACAACAGTAAACGGGTGATCCGGGCGCTGGAATATTTTCATCAGACAGGGGAGCGGATTTCCGAACATAATAAGCGGCAGCGTGAAAAGAAATCTCCCTTTCGGTTTGCCTATTTTGTGTTAAATGACGAACGGCAGCATTTGTATGAGCGTATCGACCGGCGCGTGGATCAGATGATGGAGGAAGGGCTGGTGGAAGAGGTGGCCCGGTTAAAATCCAGGGGCTTTACGCGGGACATGGTCTCCATGCAGGGGCTTGGCTATAAGGAAATACTGGATTATCTGGACGGAAACTGCTCTCTGGAGGAGGCGGTCCGCGTCATCAAACGGGACACCCGGCATTTCGCGAAACGGCAGATCACCTGGTTCAAGAGAGAGAGGGATGTGATCTGGCTCGATAAAGCGGAGGCACATTACGATGAGGAAGTGCTGTTGAAACAGATGTTAGATGAGTTGAAGAGAAAACAGATTATTTTATAATAAGGGTATAAAAGGAGCAGATGAAATGGAGCGGTATAAAATCTATCAGGAGTTGGGGATTTCCAAAGAGGTGTTTGAGGCCGGGGAGCGTCTGGAACAGGAGCTGATGCCCCGTTTTTTGGAATTTGACCGGACAGCGGAATTCAATCAGTTAAAAGTGCTGGGGGCCATGCAGAAGAACCGGGTCAGCGCCGAGTGCTTTCAGTATGCCAGCGGATATGGATACAATGACAATGGACGGGATACTCTGGAGCGGATCTACGCGGATGTCTTTCACACGCAAGCGGCGCTGGTACGCCCGCAGATCACATGCGGAACCCATGCCCTGGCCCTGGCACTTTCCGCAAACCTGAGACCGGGAGATGAGCTGCTTTCTCCTGTAGGGAAACCCTATGATACCCTGGAGGAAGTGATCGGGATCCGTCCTTCGAGAGGTTCCCTGGCAGAATATGGAATTACCTACCGCCAGGTGGAATTGAAAGAAGACGGTTATTTTGATTATCCTGCCATTGAGAGGAGTCTGAATGAACGGACAAAGCTGGTCACGATCCAGCGTTCCAAAGGCTATCAGACCCGGCCAAGCTATTCGGTGGAGAAGATCGGGGAGCTGATCGCTTTTATAAAAGGTCTTAGGCCGGATGTGATCTGTATGGTAGATAACTGCTATGGAGAATTTGTGGAGACAAAGGAACCCAGCGACGTGGGCGCGGACATGGTAGTAGGCTCCCTGATCAAGAATCCGGGCGGAGGTCTGGCGCCCATCGGCGGCTATGTGGCCGGACGGGAAGAACTGATCGAGAATTGCGGCTGCCGTCTGACATCTCCGGGGCTTGGCCGGGAAGTGGGAGCTTCCCTGAACGTCATGCAGTCCTTTTATCAGGGATTTTTCCTGGCGCCGGTGGTGGTTGCCAGTGCCCTGAAAGGCGCCGTATTTGCGGCAAATATCTATGAAAGACTGAAATTTAAGGTGATTCCGGACAGCTCGGAGTCCAGACATGATATCATCCAGGCCGTTGAGCTGGGAACGCCGGAAGGAGTCGTCGCCTTCTGCAAAGGCGTACAGGCGGCTGCGCCGGTGGACAGCTATGTGACGCCGGAACCGTGGGCCATGCCGGGATATGACAGTGATGTGATCATGGCCGCGGGAGCATTTGTGCAGGGCTCATCCATTGAGCTGAGCGCGGACGGCCCCATCAAGCCGCCCTACGCCGTCTATTTTCAAGGTGGGCTTACCTGGCCCAGCGCAAAACTTGGAATTCTGAAATCACTCCAATATCTGGCTGACGCAGGGCTTGTACAAAAAAGCCGGATCGAAAACATTTAGTACCTTACCAGGTAACTACTCAGCACAGGATAGCGCATTTACTGCGCTATCCGTACGAAAACGTATAAATCGCAAGAGCAATCCCCATTGCCGCAGGCAATTTTCATGGGATTGCGGCGTAACTACGAAGGTACTGAGTAGTTACCGTACCAGAAAGGAATGCAGGAATCATGGGAAATGTGATCATTGTGGGAGGCGGCGCTTCCGGGCTGATGGCGGCCATCACCGCGGCATCTGCAGGAGCGGAGGTAACGCTGATCGAGCAGAACGACCGTGTCGGGAAAAAAATCTTATCCACCGGCAACGGAAGATGCAACTATACCAATCTGCGCCAGGAGCCTTCCTGCTATCATTCGGACAATCCTTCCTTTCCCTGGGGGATCATCCGGCAGTTTAACGAAAGAAAAACAATTGAGTTTTTTAAACAGCTCGGTATTTTTCCAAAAAGCCGGGACGGTTATCTCTATCCAAATTCCGATCAGGCTTCCTCGGTCCTTGATGTCCTGCGGATGGAATGCAGACGTCTGAGAGTGGAAACGCGGACGGACTGCAGATGCATGGAGATCCGGCCGGGGAAAGCCGGATTTCAGGTCAAAACAAAATCAGGAACGATTCCTGCCGGGAGGCTGATCCTGGCAGCAGGTTCCCGTGCATCAGCCATAGCCGGAAGCGGGGATTTTGGCTATACACTTGCCAGGCAGCTTGGACACCGGCTGGTGCCTGTTGTTCCGGCGCTGGTGCAGCTTCGGTGCAGGGAAGACTTTTATAAAAGCATCTCCGGTGTACGGGTGCAGGGAGAGGTCGCCGTCTTTGCGGACAATTCCTGTATTGCCAGGGACAAAGGCGAGATCCAGATGACCAATTACGGCATTTCCGGAATTCCGGTCTTTCAGGTGAGCGGAGCCGCGTCGGCGGCGCTGCATCAGGGTAAGCCGGTAAAAGCAGTTCTGGACTTCATGCCGGATATGGGCTGGGATCCGTTTTTCACTTTTTTGCGGGAACGGGTACGGTCGCGCCCGGAGAAAACGCTGGAAGAATTCTTCATAGGACTGTTTCCAAAGAAATTATCCGACCTCTGGATTCGGCTGAGCCGCATATCGAGGAACCTGCCGGTTGGTTCTCTGGAAACCGGGCAGCTCAGGGAACTGGGGCTTTTGATCCGGCAGTTCGAGACGTCTGTGACTGCGGCAAATCCGTTTGCCCAGGCACAGGTCTGCCGGGGCGGTGTGGATACCCGGGATGTGCATCCAAGGACGCTGGAATCCCGGCTGGTACCCGGGCTTTACTTTGCCGGAGAACTGTTGGATGTGGACGGGCAGTGCGGGGGATATAACCTGCAGTGGGCATGGTCCAGCGGATACGTGGCAGGAAGGGAGGCCGCCCATGATTAGGCTTAGTCAGATCCGGCTTCGGCCCGGACACAGTGAGCAGGAGCTGGAAGATAAGATCAGAAGGTGTCTGGATTTGAAAAAATCGGAGCTTCCGGAGTATCGGATCTTTAAGCGGTCCATCGATGCCCGAAAAAAGCCGGACATTTTTTACAGCTATACCGTGGATGTAAAAGTGAAGCAGGAATCCGCACTTCTGAAGCGGGCAGGCCGGAAAAAACAGAAGTTCGGAAAACTGGAGAAGCTGGAGGAACGAGTCTATCAGGTTCCTTCACATGGAAAGGAGCGTCTTTCCCATCGGCCGGTGATCACAGGCGCCGGTCCTGCCGGTCTGTTCTGTACCTGGCTTCTGGCAAGGGAGGGCTACGGCCCTCTGCTGCTGGAGCGGGGGGCTAGGGTGGAAGAGAGGATCAAAGATGTAGAAGCTTTCTGGAAGGGCGGAAAGCTGAACCTGGAATCTAACGTGCAGTTCGGGGAGGGCGGGGCAGGTACGTTTTCTGACGGGAAACTCAATACCCTGGTGAAAGATGCCCATGGCAGAAACCGTTTTGTGCTGGAGACGTTTGTACGTTTCGGCGCGCCCGAGCGGATCCTGTACGAACAGAAGCCCCATATCGGCACGGATATCCTTTCTCAGGTCATCCGGAACATGCGGCAGGAAATCCTGCGGCTGGGAGGAGAGATCCGGTTTCACAGCCGTCTCACCGGACTGGACTGCCAGGAGGGGCCGACAGGGAAAAAACTGCGGCAGATCACGGTGAACGGACGGGAGGAGATTCCGGCAGATGTGCTCGTGCTTGCCGTCGGGCACAGCGCGAGAGATACGTTTTGGATGCTTTATGAGCTTGGCCTTCCTATGCAGTCCAAAGCTTTTGCCGTGGGAGTGCGCGTAGAGCATCCGCAGCAGATGATTCAGGAAGCGCAGTACGGGAGGCTCTGGGCAGACCGTCTTCCGGCCGCCTCCTACAAGCTGGCGGAAAATCTGGAAAATGGGAGAGGCGTGTATACCTTCTGCATGTGCCCGGGCGGATATGTGGTCAATGCCTCTTCCGAGGAAGGGCGGCTTGCGGTCAATGGCATGAGTTATCACGACCGGGCAGGGTGCAACGCGAACAGTGCGGTGATCGTCACCGTAGCTCCCAGAGATTTTGGGGATGAGCATCCTCTTGCGGGCGTGGAATTCCAGCGCCGGCTGGAGGCACTTGCGTACCGGGAAGGGCAGGGAAAGATTCCGGTGCAGTGCTTTGGGGATTTCTGCAGAAATCAGAAGACAACCGTGTTCGGAAGTGTGGTTCCGCAGATCAAAGGGGGCTGGCAGCCAGCCAATGTGCGGGCTGTTTTTCCGGAGGAATTATCCGATTCTCTGCAGAAAGGAATCCATGCCATGGGACGGAAGCTTCCGGGATTCGCCAGGGAAGACGCGGTGCTCTCCGGAGTGGAGAGCCGAACCTCTTCCCCGGTGCGGATGAACCGGGGAGAATGGATGGAGAGCGCGATTGAAGGGATCTATCCCTGCGGTGAAGGAGCGGGCTATGCAGGCGGAATCATGTCGGCGGGCATGGACGGGCTGAAGGTAGGAGAGGCTTTGATCCGGCGGTTTTCGCCGTAATAAGTTACAGTTCACTCCGCGCCATTCGCAAAACGCATCTTCGATGCTTCTCCGCCGCTTTGCGGCTATTTTTGCTCATAAACCGGCGCTCCCTTCGTCAGCCGCTGTCATGATAAGTCCTTGTGCAAGCACAAACTTATCATGACAGCGGCTGACGAGTAAACTGTAACCATAACGTTACTGTTCATGGCGCCTTGCACCTCGCTGCAAGGCATCCGGCCTATAAAGCTGCGGTTTCAGGCATCCAGCCCCTCGCCGTCAGGCGACTTTTCAATGGGCTGGATGCGTTACAGTTCGCGGCCGGTTAGGCCGTGAACTGTAACACCATAACAAATGGTTCACAAAAATTTCAGTTTCCAAAGCTGTACACGATTTTCAAATTATGGTAAAATAGGATTCACGCGTTATGCCATCTTCCAAAGGTAAATGATATGAAAACAATGAAAGAACTGAATACGGAAGAACGTCCTTATGAGAAATGCGAGCGATTCGGGCCGGAGAACCTGACGGACAGTGAATTGTTGGCGATTCTGCTGCGTACCGGCACTCGGGGGGAGAATTCCCTGGAGCTGGCCAAACGGATCCTTTATTCGGATTATTTTAACGGAGGGCTTCTCAGCATCCACCGCTGGTCCATGGAGCAGCTTATTCGCATCAAAGGGATCGGCAAGGTGAAAGCCATCCAGATCCTTTGTCTCTGTGAGCTGGCGAAAAGGCTTTCCAAGGCGAGCGCAGGGCCGGAACTGAATTTTAATGCACCGGACACTATTGCGCGCTATTATATGGAGGATCTGCGGCATCAGAAGCAGGAATCCATGAAGCTTCTGATGCTGAACACAAAATCCCGCCTCATAGGGGAGACAGATATTTCCAGGGGAACCGTCAATTCTGCTGTCATTTCTCCAAGAGAGTTATTTGTAGAAGCGCTGCAGAAGGATGCTGTTTCGATTATTTTGCTCCACAACCATCCAAGCGGTGATCCGGCTCCGAGCAAGGAGGACATCCTGATTACCAGGAGAATCTACGAGGCAGGCATGATGATCGGTATCGAATTGCTGGACCATATTATTATCGGCAATAATTGCTATAGCAGTATGAGAGAAGACAGAATCCTTAAGTAAGGAGTTGTAGAAAAATAACTGACACATCCTGTGCAATCTGTAGCACTTATTTTTCTACAACTCCTAAGGAACCAGAAAAAAGGAAGGACAGTCTATGTTCCGGAATATTTATGGAATGGATTTGGGAACTTATGAGATAAAAGTTTTTGATAAGAAAAGAGATTATATCTGGAAGGAAAAGAATATAATCGCCAGAAAGGATAAGGAATTTCTGTATGCCGCAGGCGATGAGGCCTGGGTTATGTTCGAGAAGGCGCCCGAGAATATTGAGATACAATTTCCCATGCAGGGCGGCGCGATCGCGCAGTTTAACGACATGCAGTGTCTTTTGGAGGAACTCTTAAAAAAAGAACGGCCATTTTCCGGGGGCGCGGAATATCTTGTGGCGGTGCCGACGGATGTTACCGAGGTGGAGAAGAAAGCGTTTTATGACCTGGTATATCATTCTTCCGCGCGCGCGAAGACCGTGCGGATCGCGGAGCGGTGCATCGTAGACGCGATTGGCTTCGGAGTCAATGTAAAGCGTACGGATGGAATCTTTATGGTAAATATGGGCGGCGGTTCTACCGAGCTCTCCGTCCTGTCTCATGGCGGCATGGTTTTGAACCGGCTCCTGAAGATGGGCGGGGAGCAGTTAGATCAGGCGATCCAAAATCAGGTACGCCGCAACATGGATTTTCTGATCGGAAGGCGGACGGCAGAGATGCTGCGGCAGGATTTCGGAATTTTCGAGGATGCCACTTGTACGACGATTCATGTGTCGGGAAGAAATCTGCGCACGGGTATTCCGGAACACCAGGATGTTCCGGTGGGGCTGGTACGTGCGGCCCTGAAGGATCCGCTCAAGGAGTGCATATCCGAGATCAGGTCCATGATCGAACGGATTCCACCCACTGTGCGCGACGGAGTGCAGAAGAACGGGATCTGCCTGACAGGAGGTCTTGCCAATCTCAAGGAGCTTTCTACATATATTCAGGAAAGCACAGGGCTTGAGGTCAGGACGATTTCCCGTCCGGAGCTTTGTGTGGTGGAGGGCCTTAGGAAGATCATTCAGGACAGGAGAGTTTATAAAGAACTGACCTGTTCCTTGCTGAACGAAGAACACAGATGGCTAAGATAATCGCAGGGGGATTGATCATAAATTATGAAAAAGAAGAATCAGACATCCAACACAAATAAATACCTGCTTGCCGGACTCACTTTTGTGTGCATCCTGCTGATGGTTCTGTCCGTATTTTACGGAAGGATCTCCGGCCCATTCAGGCTTCTTGCCAATCTTACTGTCATTCCGATGCAGCAGGGACTCAACCAGGTCGGCACTCTTCTTGCAGATGTCAGTGAGAATTTCGGAACCCTGGAGGAAGCGCGCCGGGAGAATAAAAATCTGCAGACCAGGATCGATGAGCTGATCATGGAGAATAACAACCTGCAGGAAGAAAAGTATGAGCTGGAACGGCTCAGGGAGCTGTACAGATTAGACCAGAACTACGCGGAATATGAGAAGGTCGGCGCGCGAGTGATCGGCATGGATTCCGGCAACTGGTTCAGTACGTTTACCATTGACAAGGGGAGCATGCACGGCATACGCGAGGATATGAATGTCATCGCGGGAAGCGGGCTGGTGGGTATTGTAACCAAGACCGGGCCGACCTGGGCAACGGTACGCTCCATCATAGACGATTCCAGCAATGTCAGCGGTATGGTATTGTCTACTTCCGATAAGTGTATCGTGCGCGGGGACCTTTCTCTGATCAACGAGGGAAAGATGCGCTTTGAGCAGATGGAAAATAACGATAATAAGGTGGAAGTAGGCGAACAGATCGTGACTTCTCATATCAGTGATAAGTATCTGCAGGGAATTCTGATCGGTTATGTCAGTGAAGTACAGGTGGATTCCAACAATCTGACACGGTCAGGCTATATTACTCCTGTCGTAGATTTTAAGAAGCTTCAGGAAGTGCTTGTTATTACAAAGACAAAGGCGCAGATGACCGGAACCGACACGGCGGAAGATGAAACGCCCGCAGCCGATCCTGCGGCTGACCCTGCAGCAAATGACCCGGCCGCGGCAAATCAGGGTGAAAATGATCCGGCCGCAGCGGATCCCGGGGCGAATCCGGGCGGAAATGATACGGCCGCGGCTGGCGGGGCGCATCCGGGTGCACCAGAGCCGGCCGGGCAT
>VSNK01000004.1:0-8597 GCA_009774255.1 Faecalicatena sp. | reverse complement strand
CCCGCAGGGGGACGTTCCTGCTGCTGCGGCGGAGGCGGGGGTGACTCCGGTAGGAAATGATACGGCGGCAGATTCCGGGGCGAATCCGGGCGAAAATGCCACGGACGGTGCGGGTACGGCGGATGGCGGAGAACCAGAGCCTGGCGGGAATGCTCCGCCGGAAGGCTGATGCTATGACCGTAAGCGGAAGCAGGCACTGGATGAAAGGAGCAACCTATGAAAGGGATAAAGATAAAACGCTTATTTATAACAATAGTGGTATTATTTGTCTGCTATATACTGCAGTGTACCTTGTTCCCCAGGCTGGCGCTCGCATCCGTAAAGCCAAACATCATGATCATCCTGACGGCTTCCTACGGATTTATGCGGGGGCCGAGGGAAGGGATGCTGGTAGGATTTTTCTCAGGACTTATGATGGATATCCAGTTCGGGAATATTCTGGGATTTTATGCTCTGATTTATATGGCCGCAGGCTATGTAAACGGATTATTTGAACAATTGTATTATGATGAGGATATCAAACTGTCCCTGGCCCTGGTGGGGGCAACGGAGTTTATTTATGGGCTCGTGATTTATCTGCTGATGTTCATGCTGCGGAGTGAATTTGATTTTTTGCATTATCTGAGGCATATTATCATACCGGAGCTCATATATACTATAGTAGTGACACTGGGACTCTATCCCCTGATACTTTTCATCAATCACAGATTAGACGCAGAAGAAAAAAGGAGTGCAGGTAAATTTGTTTAACACAATCCGGAAAAAGATGAAAAAAACAGTGAAGCAGATCTTAGATTCCCGTTTGTTGTTCTTGATCCTGATATTCTGTGGCCTGTATGCGATCCTGATCAACAAGCTTTTCAGTCTGCAGATCGTGAAGGGCGAATATTATATGGACAACTACAAGCTCCAGATCAGAAAGGTAAGAGACCTGCAGGGTACCCGCGGAGATATCTATGACAGGAACGGAAATCTGCTGGCCTACAATGATCTGGCCTATTCCGTGATTTTTGAGGATGATCTTTCGGGCAGTGCGGACCGCAACAAGACACTGAACCATATCATGGACCAGGTGATCCAGATTGTGGAGTCCCACGGGGACAGTGTCATTCACAGTTTTGGGGTGGTGCTGGATTCTGCGGGGAGCTACCAGTATTCCCAGACCAATGAGACCTTAAAGCTGCGTTTCATTGCCGATGTCTATGGTAAGAGGACCATAGATGAGCTGTCGGATGAGCAGAAAAACGCGTCGGCGGAAGAACTGATCCATTACCTCTGCACGGATGAACTTTATGGATACGAACTGGACGAGGAAAAGCTGGACCGGCAGTATATCCTGAAAATGGTCAATCTCCGGTATGCTATCAATCTGAACGGCTATCAGAAATTTATCCCGACCGTGCTGGCTTCCGATGTCAGCGACGAGACCCGTGCCGCGATCATGGAGAATCTGGACAAGCTGGAAGGGGTAGGGATTGAGGAGGAATCTCTGCGGAGATATACGGACAGCCAGTATTTGGCTTCCATTATCGGCTACACGGGGAAAATCTCCCAGGAAGAATATGACGCTCTGGATGAGGAACAGAAGGAACGGTACTCCTTATCCGATATTGTCGGCAAATCAGGGATCGAACAGGTGATGGACAATGTCCTGCAGGGGGACCGGGGGCAGAAGGTATTCTATGTTGACAGTGTGGGAAAGGTGACGGAGGAAGTAAGCTATGTAAAACCGGGTGCAGGGAATGATGTCTATCTGACCATTGATACGGATCTGCAGAAGAAAACTTACAAGATCATAGAAGAGAAGATAGCCGGTATCGTACTGTCCAAGCTGAGCAATGTCATGAACTATGACCCCAGCCTGGTGCAGGATACGAAATACCTTATCATTCCGGTGGATGACGCGTATTATGCTTTTATCGCGAATGAGATCATTGATGAGCAGCATTTCGGCAAGGAGGATGCCGGAACAACGGAGAGAGAAGTCTATGCCGTATATGAAGCAAGAAAGAAAAACGTGATGAGTGAGATTCTGGGGGAACTGAACGGAACCACCCCTTATCAGAGCCTGTCAGAGGAGATGAAGGGATACATGGACTATATGGAAGGGGTCCTGCAGGCCGGAATCCTGCTCCCGGAAGCGGTTGACGCTTCTGATCCCACCTATCAGGCATGGGCAAAGGAAGAGAGCATCAGCATGAATCAATATCTGAATTATGCGATCTCCAAGAACTGGATCGACACTTCCCGGCTGAATGAATATATTTCTTCCGAATATTCGAATGCGGCAGAAGTTTATCAGGCGATTTTGCTATATCTGCAAGATTATTTGAGTTCAGATATGAATTTCGACAAACTTCTATACAAATATCTTATAAAATCAGGTAGTATCACCGGTGCGCAGATCTGCGCCATTGTATATGAACAGGGTGCGCTGCCTATGGATGAAGGAGCATACAACGGCCTTCGGGACGGCAGTCTGGGGTCTTTCGGCTGGCTGCATACGCAGATCCAGACACTCTCTGTCACACCGGGCCAGCTTGCGCTGGAACCCTGTACGGGCTCTACGGTCGTGAGCGACCCGAATACGGGAGAGGTCCTGGCCTGCGTATCTTACCCGGGATACGACAATAACCGGCTGGCCAATACCATGGATTCGGATTACTATACTCAGCTTGTGACCGGTCTGTCCCGCCCGTTTTACAATAATGCGACACAGGAGACTACAGCTCCTGGCTCCACCTACAAGATGGTGACATCTGTCGCCGCACTGACGGAAGGGGCGATCACCGGAGATACCTACCTCTACTGCGGCGGTGATTTTCAGGCGGTCACCCCAAGCCCCCAGTGTTGGTCCTATCCTTATGGGCATGGAGGGCTCAACGTGGTCGAGGCGCTGAATCAATCCTGTAACGTATTTTTTTATAATATTGGATTTCAGTTCGGACTGGATAAAGAAGGAGAGTATGACAGCAAACGCGGAACCGAAATCCTTCGGAAATATGCGGAGGGATTCGGCCTGGGAGAGACCTCCGGCCTTGAGATCCCGGAGACAGAGCCGAATATATCCGATACGGATTCCGTATTGTCCGCAATTGGGCAGGGGACCAATAACTACACGGTCTGCCAGCTCAACCGCTATGTCTCTACCGTTGCCAACAAAGGCACGGTCTATAAGCTGACGCTTTTGGACAAGACAACGGACGCGAACGGAAAGATCATCAAAAAGTATGAACCCTCCGTGGTAAATGAGATGGATGAGGTGTCTGGCAAGACCTGGGAGCTGATCCACGACGGAATGGTCGCTATGATCAACAATACGGCCAGCTTCAGCGGAATCGGGATCCAGATGGCAGGGAAAACCGGTACGGCGCAGCAGAGCGCGATCCATCCGGATCATGCGGTCTTTGTCGGCTTTGCTCCGGCAGAGTCTCCTGAGATCGCCGTTGCCGTGCGTATTGCCAATGGATATACCTCGGCTTACGCGGCGGAGATCGGCAGGGATGTCGTCAGGGCTCATTTTGGTCTCGCGGAGGAGAGCGACCTGATTACAGGGCATGCTGCGGAACTGGGAGCATCAATTTCTGACTAGGAAGTGAATAAAACATGGACAGGCTTGTTACAATTAAGAGCTGCAGATACGGTATGGAGATCTACCTGGATCCGGACGCCCCTTTCGAAGTCCTTCTGGAACATGTGGAGGAGAAATTCCGCAGCTCCGCCAGATTTTTCGAAGGAGCCCAGGTAGCGGTCTCTTTTCTGGGCCGCAGGCTTACTTATACGGAAGAACAGGCTGTCTTGGGCCTGATATCAAAAACAACGGAGATGGATATCGTGTGTGTGATTGATCAGGACCGTGAGCATGAGCTGGCATATAAACGCATAGTTGAGAAGACATTGTCCGATTTTCCGGTAAGGGACGGACAGTTCTATCGAGGTACCTTGGGAAAAAGACAGGTGATCGAGTCGGATACCAGTATTGTAATCCTGGGAAATGTAGAGCCAGGGGCGTCTGTCATCGCAAAAGGCAGTATTGTTGTGATCGGCGCTCTGTATGGAAAGGTGCATGCCGGAGCAGCCGGAAACCAAGAGGCATATATTGCGGCACTTTCCATGCAGCCAAGGTATCTTCGGATCGGTGATGTGGAAGTCAGGCAGCAGGTATTTGGCCAGAACCGTCTGTATTTGCACGGCCCGAAAATCGCGGCGGTCGATGGTACCCGAATTTATCTCGACCCACTTGTAGAGTAGTCAAAGGAGAGACATCCATGAATCAGAAATTGCAGGAGGATAGCAAGAATGGGAGAAGTAATTGTCATTACATCAGGAAAAGGCGGAGTCGGTAAGACAACTACAACGGCAAATATAGGCGTCGGGCTGGCACAGGCAGGAAAAAAAGTGATCGTCATTGATACGGACCTGGGACTTCGGAATCTGGATGTGGTCATGGGGCTGGAAAATAAGATCGTATATAATCTGGTCGATGTCATTGAAGGAAACTGCCGTATCAAACAGGCATTGATCAGGGATAAGCGTTTTCCGGAGCTTTATCTGCTTCCTTCCGCTCAGACCAGGGACAAATCCGCAGTTTCCCCGGAACAGATGCAGAAACTGGTCTCGGAGCTGAGTCCGGAATTTGATTACATACTGCTGGACTGTCCGGCCGGGATCGAGCAGGGATTTCAGAATGCAATTGCCGGGGCGGACCGTGCTGTCATTGTGACCACTCCGGAGGTTTCCGCAATTCGGGACGCGGACCGTATCATCGGCCTGCTTGAGACCAGAGGAATCAAAAAAAATTCCCTGATCATCAACCGGCTGCGGATCGATATGGTGCAGAAGGGAGATATGATGTCCGTAGACGATGTGACGGAAATTCTGGCGATCCCTTTGATCGGAGTGATTCCGGACGATGAGCAGATCGTCATTGCCACAAATCAGGGAGAACCGATCATCGGTACGGACTGTCTGGCGGGACATGCATATGACCACATCTGCAGACGGATTCTCGGCGAAGAGATCCCCATACCGGATTTCAGCCGCCCGGACGGGCTTTTCTCACGCATCCGCAGGATGCTGGGAAAAAAGTAGGAGGGGCGTATGATGAGTGTACCTTCCGTTCAGATCGCGAAAGACCGGCTTCATGACCTTCTCAATGCGGATCGATTGAAATGTACGCCGGATATGGCAGAAAAGCTGTCCTCTGACATCTATTACACGATTTCAAAATATATTGAGGTCAGACGGGAAAACTTTGACCTCAGGATCACACGTTCAGATATACATATCAAATATACAGGAGAGAATGATTGAAGACTTTTATCCAACATATCAGACAGAGGTATCATTTAAAAGATTATAAATTCAGCCTTGTTGCTCTGGTGATCACGATTTCCGTTATCGGAGTGTTCATTGTCGGAAGCGCGCAGGCTTCCTCACAGGGAAAGCAGGCAGTCGGGGTAGTGCTGGGAATCATTGCCATGGCAGTGATCTCCCTGATTGATTATGAGTGGGTGCTGAATAATTTTTACTGGCTCATGTATATCGTAAATATCGTACTGCTGGCTGCCGTCCTCCTGGTCGGGGTGAACACGAACGGCGCGACCCGATGGCTCAATCTCGGGTTTGTCCAGTTCCAGCCTTCTGACCTGACGAAGATCATTACGATCCTGTTCTATGCGAAGATATTGATGAAGCATGAACAGGAAATCGATAATATACGTTTTATTATTGCATGTGTGGTCCTGATGCTGCCTTCCCTGATATTGATCTATAAGCAGCCGAATCTGTCCAATACGCTTTGTCTGGCAATGCTGTTCTGTGTGCTGATGTATGTGGGAGGACTGAGCTATAAGTTTATCGCGAAGGTACTTGCCATATTCGTGCCGCTGGGGATTATCCTGTTTATCATCGTGATTCAGCCGAATCAGCCCTTGATCCACGATTATCAGCAGAATCGTATCCTTGCCTGGCTGGAACCTGAGAAATATGAATCCGACGAAGCATATCAGCAGTTGAATTCAATCATGGCCATCGGTTCCGGACAATTGACCGGAAAAGGGTATAACAGCGATGCGACGACATCCGTAAAGAACGGAAATTTTATCTCCGAACCACAGACAGACTTTATTTTTGCAATTATTGGGGAAGAATTAGGATTTGTGGGTTGTTGTGTGGTGATTATTTTGTTATTATTAATAGTAATAGATTGTATTTTGATTGGGATGAAGGCAAAGGATACAGGAGGGCGCATTATCTGTGCCGGTGTTGCCGCGCTGATCGGCATCCAAAGCTTTATTAATATCAGTGTGGCTACCATGTTGTTTCCGAATACCGGGATTTCCCTGCCGTTTATCAGCTACGGCCTGACTTCGGTCGTATGCTTTTATATGGGAATCGGATTTGTGCTGAACGTCGGACTTCAGCCGAACAAATATCAGTAGAGGAGAGGGCATATCATGAATATTGGACTGGTTGCACATGACGCAAAGAAAAAATTGATGCAGAATTTTTGTATTGCCTACAGAGGAATTTTGAACAAGCATGATCTGTATGCGACGGAGACAACGGGGATTCTTGTGGAAAGTGTAACAAATCTCAACATCCATAAGTATCTGGCCGGACACCTCGGCGGAAAGCAGATGCTGGGGGCGCAGATCGAACAGAATGATATGGATTTGATGATTTTTTTTCGGGATCCCTTAAGTCCCAGGTCCCATGAACCGGATGTCAATGATATTGTCCGGTTATGTGACGAATATAATATACCCATTGCCACGAACATCGCCACAGCGGAGGCACTGATCATGGCACTGGACAGAGGAGATCTGGATTGGAGAGAACTGTACAGATGAAAGGCGGATATGCATGAGTAGGAATGGACATGATTTCCGGCAGAGACCAGGACAGACCAGAAGAAATACAAAACGGCAGGAACCAGGAAGAGAGAACGGCAGAAGTCAGAACAACCGGGGAAAGAGACCGGCAGACAGGACACGGAAGAGCCGAGGAGGACAAAGTGCCGCCAGAAGAAGAAAGCGGCGGAGAAGGAATCAGGCAAAGAGGCTGTTATTGTCGGCTGCCCTCCTGTGTGCCATTGCGGCCTGCGGTATCGGCGGCTTTCTGATTTACCGGAAGAAAGCAGCGGCACAGATCATGTATGCCAGCTTATATGAAACCGAACATTATAATCAGAGCATGTATCAGGGAGAACTGTTTGCGCCGGAGCTATGCGTGACGGCAGGAGACGTGGTATTGAATGGATTTGAGGGAGACCCGACGCTTCACGCAGCGGGCTTATTTGACGTGAATCAAAAGCAGGTTCTATATGCGGACCGGGTTCATGATCAGCTCTATCCCGCAAGCACGACCAAGCTGATGACGGCATACCTGGCCCTGAAGTACGGCAATCCAGAGGATGTCGTGACAGTCAGCGGGACAGCCGTATCCTTTGTGGATCCCGAGGCGTCCGTATGCGGCCTTCAGGCGGGAGACCAGCTCACCTTATATGATCTGCTGTGCGGATTGATTCTGCAGTCAGGAAATGACAACGCCGCGGTGATCGCAGAACATCTTGGAGGAAGTATTGAGGGATTTGTGGATATGATGAACAGCGAAGCACTGGCCATGGGGGCGACCCGTACACATTTTGTCAATCCCCACGGGCTTCATGATGACAATCATTATACGACTGCCTATGATCTGTATCTGATGTTCAATGCCTGTATCAAGGATCAGAGGTTTTTGGATATCATCGCCATGAAGACTTACACAGCGTCCATAACCTCTGCGGACGGAAGTACACGGAGGGATGAATGGACCGCCAGCAATTACTATTCGGCCGGACTGGCGGAGCCGCCTGAGGGAGTTAAGGTCATCGGCGGAAAGACAGGTACGACGGACCAGGCAGGCTCCTGTGTGATATTGTATAACCTGAACAGTGCGGGGAATCCTTTGATCTCGGTCGTTATGGGAGCAAGCGAGAAGGAACTGCTGTACAATGATACGACAAGGCTTCTTTCGGCAGCAAACGGGGGCTGAAAGTGAGGAGGCGAAAAGGAGGCGCGCCAGACAGCAGAACACACACCATGTGCAGATGGTGTGTGCTTTGTGACGGTATGCGGAAAAACTGGCTGTCGGCAGGCATCCGTACCTGACACCGCGTCAGGATGATGTACTGTCAGACATGGTGTCCACTCGTCCATAAAGACTGATCAGGTAAAGTCCGCACAGTCCTACAATTGTATAGATAATTCTGGCAAACCAGCTCAGGTTCCCAAAAAGAAAAGCAACCAGGTCAAAGCGAAAGATTCCGACCAGGAGCCAGTTTGCTGCACCGATGATGACAAGAGTCAGGGCAGTATTGTCGAACCACTTCATGCTATTTCCTCCTTTTCTCTGAGCTTGCTTTCAGTATTGACAATTTGAAGTAGAAATATACATGCAAAAGTGATATACTTGTTAACGATACTACGTCAGCAAACATAAAAACGGAAAATCGGAGGAGTGGAAGTTGGCAGTCCGAAGGAAGGATCTCGCTAAGATCAGCCAGTATAAAACAAAGCAGGAAATGAATATCGGCATACTGATCTTTACAC
>VSNK01000399.1 GCA_009774255.1 Faecalicatena sp. | reverse complement strand
AAGAAAGCAGGAACAAATGATGTAAAATCAACTATGTTTGATAAAAAGTATCGGCATTTCTAAAATATCGGCATATGCATTAAAATGCCGATATCGGCATAATCCCCCAACGAAGAACGTATATGTGAATGGTTCCGGGAATGTGGTGGTAGATCTCGGAAAGGAAATTATCGGTGGGATGCGGGTCAATCTGGAGAGCGCGCAGAAGCAGAAAATCACCGTGCATATGGGTGAGGAAATGAATGCGGATGGCACCGTGAAATGGCAGCTAAGCGCAGTTCCACACTATGAGGACACCTGGACACTGGTTTCGGGCACCAACATGTTTGAGACTGCCACTATGCGGAATTTCCGTTATGTGGAGCTGATCGGGCTGGATGACACGACAAAACAAAAGGTTGTAGGCAACCCGGACAGCATCATGGGATGGGCCATGCAGCAGCCTTTTGATGAAACGGATTCCTCCTTTTCGGCCACAGATGGAAGCGCTACGGCAGCCATGCTGAACCGGCTGTATGAACTGTCCAAATATACGATTAAGGCGACGAACCAGGATGTATTTGTGGACTCACAGGCTCGGGAGCGGGCGCCATACGAGGGAGACCTGCTTGTGAATTCCAATACCAGCTATGCGGTCTCCGGAAACTATTCGCTTGCCCGCCATTCCAATGAGTGGCTGATGGATAACCAGACATGGCCCAATGACTACCGGATCTTTTCCGTGGAGATGGCCTACTGGGATTATATTTATACCGGAAATACAGATTCCATTCGTGAGTGCTACAACGGGCTAAAGAGAAAGCTTACTGCGGAGGTAGAACATGAGGATGGGGCAACCGGATTGATCCGCCCCACAGGCAGTCAAGCAGGCAATACCGCCCTGATTGACTGGCCGACTTCTGAGCGGGACGGCTACCAGGGAAGCTATTATGACGTGGTGTTAAACGCAGAATATGTGGGAATCTACCATGATATGGCAGTGATCAGCGAAGCGTTGGGGCAGACGGCGGATGCGCAGGTCTACCAGGAAAAAGCGGACAAGCTGAAAGCCGCGCTTTTGAAATATGCGTTTGACCAGACAAACGGATGTTTCTATGACTCTTTGGATCAAAATTATAATCCTACGAAGCATTCTTCGACACATGCTACCGCATATGCGCTGAACTATGGGGTATATGAGAATCAGGAAATGGCTGACCGGATGTGTGAATTTGTCTATAATAAATGTAAGGATGAATTCAAGGGCAGTGTATATGTTACCTACTTTATCTTGGAAGGATTATATAGGGGCAACCATGGCGAGATGGCGGAGGAAATCATGACAAATCCAAAGACCGGCACGGATGTCAAAACCTTTGCCGCATTGTTGGACAGCCTGAATTGTACGATTACGCCGGAGGCATGGGGACACAAATGGAAAGGGAATATGACCCTGTCCCATCCATGGGGCGCAGCGCCAGGATGTGCGATTGTACAGGGGATGTTCGGTATTATGCCTACATCCGCGGGTTTCCGGAACTTTGAAATCAAACTCCGTCCAGGCCAGGTGGCGTCGGCGGAGATCAAGGCGCCTACGGTAAAGGGACCTGTCTCGGTTTCTTATAGTAATGGGAATCAGGAAGGAATTAAAAATGGCCAAATTACTGCTGCGGTAACCATCCCGGCGAATACGAGGGCAAAGGTTTCCATTCCGATTGACAATGTAAAGCTTGGATACTTGCTGGTTAACGGTATAAAGACGGAGGCTGTGAATGACGGGAAGTTTTTAACCGTAGAGCTTGGTTCCGGAACCTATCAGCTTGCCATAGACCCAACAGAGGCAGGATACAAGCCGGTTTTAACCGTGAAGGCTTCCGCACCGGAGACGGCCATCATAGCCGGAGATACCGTGCAGATCCAGACGAAGGTGACAGATCAGTTTTTCAAGGAGGTCAAGGACGACCTGGAATTTTCTTATGAAAGTACGGATGAGAATATTCTGAAAGTAGACAAGGACGGAAAGGTAACGGCATCCCAGGTGGGTGATGCTTCCATAATCGTAAAAGTGAAGTATACAGGAGAGAATCCGGCGGAGGCGAGCACGGAGATCAAATTCTCTGTGTCTTCGGTACTGAAAGGATTTGAAGTGCGCCTGGATGGAAATACTGCAGAACTGGCAGTGGGAGAGACCGCTCAGGCTCGTCTGTTTGCGATCTATGCGGACGGAAAAGAGGAAGAGATTGATCCGGCCCAGGTAACCTTTCAGGCAGGAAATGATAATGATACGGTAACCGTAGAACCGAACGGCAAGGTGACCAGGATAAAGGAAGGGGATATCCTTGTGCAGGCTGTGACTACGGCGAAATTCAATGAAGTGAATTCCCGGATGAAGGATACGGTCATTCAGGTGCAAGAAGTGTACCGTTTTGACGGCCAAAACAATCCGCTGAACGGCGCATCCATTAAAGATGGGAATCTGTATGTGCCAAAGGGCTTGAAAGTTGTAAATACAGACGAAGAGAAAAAAGGAACTGTTGTAAGCGGCAAATTTATCGTGGAAAATGTGGCGGCAAATGTGGCGTTTAATGCGCAGGACAACAATAACCGTTATTTCTGGCAGTTCCGTACTGACGGCAGCCTGAAAAAGCATGACAAGGACAGTAATGTTCTGGGGCAGACTCCGATCAGCCTGAAAGAGGGAGAAAACAGTTTCCGTATTGCAACCGTCGAGGGAAAGATTTATACCTGGCTGAATGAGGAACTGATAGATATCTGCGAAGTTGTGGAAGGAATGTCAGAAAGCGGCGGCTTCGGCACAAGAAACGGAAATAGTGAAAGCGCAACATTTACGGAATTAGCTACGGGAAATCAGATTGCCTATTTGGTAGAAACAAGTATCTCGTCGGATCTGCCGAAGATAGAAAGTATAGAAAAGCTGGAGGAACTGGAAAAGCTAGAGGTGGCGCATGGAACGCCGAGGGAAGAACTGGTTCTGCCGGCACAAGCCAAAGCTACTTTGGATAATGGAAGTGAAGTGACTGTGGATATCATCTGGGAAGGAGAGTATGACGGCAATACCGCCGGAACCTATACCCTGACCGGAAAAATTGCGGAAAACCCGAACTATAAGAATCCAAAAGATTTGACAATTACAGCAATGATCAAGGTAGCAGAGCCAGGTGAGTCTTTACCGGCAATTAGAAGCGTGGCGGAGCTGAAAAAGATACAGGCAGCATATGGAGCTTCTCTGGAAAGCCTGAAGCTGCCCGGAGAAGTAGAAATCACCCTGGATAATGGAAAGAAGCTGACCGTGGCCGTGACCTGGGAAGAAGACGGGTATGACAGCAGCCAAGCCGGAACCTATACCCTGACCGGAAAGCTTGCGGAGAGCGGGGACTACACAAATCCGGAGAATCTGACGGCATCTATAATAGTAGAAGTGGCGGAGCAGGGTGCGGATCTGCCGAACATAGAAAGTATAGAAAAGCTGGAGGATTTGGAAAAGCTAGAAGTGGCGTATGGAACGCCGAGGGAAGAACTGGTTCTGCCGGCACAGGCCAAAGCTGCTTTGGATAATGGAAGCGAAGTAACTGTGGATATCATCTGGGAAGGAGAGTATGATGGCAATACCGCCGGAACCTATACCCTGACCGGAAAAATAGCGGAAAATCCGAACTATGAGAATCCAAAAAATTTAACAATTACTGCGATAATCAAGGTGGCAGAGCCGGGTGAGTTTTTGCCGGTAATTAGAAGAGTTGCGGAATTGGAAAAGATTCAGGCAGCGTATGGAACACCGCTGGAAAGTCTTGGGCTGCCTGCGGAGGTGGAAGTGACTTTGAGCGATGGAAAGAAGGCTGTCGCTCCCGTTACCTGGAATGGCATATACCACGGAAATACCGCCGGGATGTATACACTGACCGGACAGATTCCGG
>VSNK01000398.1 GCA_009774255.1 Faecalicatena sp. | reverse complement strand
ATCATCTATTTTCACATCTCTCTCGGGAGTAAAGATCACGTCTAAATATTTATCTATATAGACAGCGATTCCATCCTCATCATATACCATTCCATCCGTGATATCTACATACCATATGGAAGGCTGGTATGTTTCGTTCATCGGGACAGGATAATGCAGCCGTTTCTCATCATGTGTTCCATCAGGAAAATATTTTATCGTGATCACTCTATTTGTGTGATCGGGTATCAGTTCCAACCAGGTCATTCCTGTACCGGTTACTTGTATTCTTCCTGCGTTAGGCGTTTCCCAGTAATTAGCCTCACCATCCGTTAATCGGATCAGGCAAGCCAATCCGTGAAATGCTTCATCGTCAATCCGCATCTGATAATATGGATAATATTGAAATCCCCAGCTATCCCGATTCAGTCTTTTATGTTTCATCAAATCTTCCTTTTTTCTTCTAATATCTTTTCTTCTAATATCGTGCCGTTTCTTTCTATATAAATCGATTCATTCAGATATGCCAGACAATCTGTTCGAAACCTTTGATAGGGAAATTGACCAGTTATAAATAAAGTTTTGTATTTGTGCCAAACAACAAAACAGGTTATTTTCATGATTACGTTTCGAAGCGTTCTTGCTATACGATTCAACATACTTTTTCTGTGTTTTGAAATTTTATGTAACGTATGTGATTGTAGCACAACATGTTTCAATTCATCATTTAGCATTTGCGCGCAGATTGTTTTCAATAGCTTTGAGTGAGTGGCATTTGACAGTGCCGTATAATAGGATAAAGCGATCATCTCTGCTGTGACTAATACCGTAACTTCGCATTCTAGTCCCATTAACTTTCTTAATGTCCTGAAAATCGTATCGATCCATATCCTATTCGCCGTTTTTATACCGTATATGTCCATGTATTTTTTTAACGTTTGAGAATGCCTGTTTTCTTCTAAAATAAACCACTTCATTACTTCATCATATTCCAGATCATGAGTCCGGTCAGCAAATTTTTTTACAGCCATCCTTAAATGTTTTCCTTCGGAACCTTCCCCGATCTGGAATGCCCGGATCGATGGAGAAATAATGGCTAGTTCTTCTCGGGTCAATTCGCCGGTTAGATTAAAAACTAACTTAAACAGATTGGCATTATTATACTTGAAATATTTGATCCAGTTAAATTCGGCTAGGTTTTTAATACCAGTTTCTGATAATGTTATTCTTTTCATAGTTCCTCATGTCATTTCTGCATAGGCTTACTGTAACGTCTCCGCAAATATCTGTTTCAAAATTTCGGACGGTATATCTTGTTTCACATAGATTTGTAACATCCCTTTTGGAGTGAATTTGTAATCCGTTAGTTCTTCTTTGTGAGAGATAGCGGTCTGTGCCTCAATGTTAATATGATCTTTAAATGGTATTAACCGCACGAACGATTTACCAACACAATAGCTCGGCAATTTTGCCCATAACACTTCCTCAAGGTCACAAGAAACGCTATCAAAGATCAATTGTCTTACATCATCACCACTTTACAACTTTTTCAAAAAAAATAACGTACAGGATAATTTTCGTGTTATAATAAGTTTGCCAAAAATACATAACAAAGGAAAGTGATCCCATACGTCAAGCTTATTATACAACAAAAACAACCTGATTGGTAGACTTTTTCAATATTTTTATATTTACTTTGAAACCTGCTCCGCGCCTACAGCAGAAACGCTGTTCCTGCTCGTTTTATCCATGCTGGTAATGGAGTCCGCTGATTCCATCCGCTCCCTGTACAGGCATTTTTTGTCCGGCATCACAGGGAAATCCCTGAATGCTTTTTACTATGCCTGTTCCTATGCCAAAGTGGATTACTCGAGGTTTATGAATGTAACCGCTTCCCTGGCATTGAAACTGGTTCCCGCCCAGCTGAGGTCACAGCCGGTTCTCCTGTGCATTGATGATACCATGATCTCTAAGTTTGGCACAAAATTTGAAGATGTATCAAATCTTTTCGACCATGCGGCCCATCATGGCTCAAACTATCTGAACGGGCACTGTTTCGTAAGCCTCATGCTCTGTGTTCCCGTATGGCTGAACCGGAAGATCGTTTACCAGTCTGTTCCCCTAGGGTACCGCATGTGGCAGAAAAAAGAATCCAAACTGGATCTTGCCGCTTCCATGGTACGTCAGGTCATGCCTGAACTAAGTTCCGAGAAAAACGTAATCATCCTCTGTGACAGCTGGTATGCCAAAAAGAACCTTGTCCGTATCGTGGACGAATATTCCAACCTGGATGTGGTCTGCAATGCCAGACTGGATTCCGTCATGTATGACCTGCCCCCGGAACCAACTGGAAAGAGAGGCCGGCCGGCAAAACGTGGCCGCCGTCTTTCTGCGAAAGATGATTTTGACCTGTCCGGCCAGAAAGCCGGGGGCTATCATACAGGTGTCCGCCGTGTGTTCACAAATATTTTCGGTGAAAGAGAAGTCCTGGCATATGTAACATCAGCGGGAAAAACAGACGGATCCAGACGTCTGTTTTTCAGCACGGTCTTCCCATGGCAGCTGCAGGTATTCTGTGCATGGCAGGAAAAAGCACCACTGAGCCAGACCGGAAGCAGCTGGATGAAGTATATCCCGCTGTTCCTTTATGCGTACAGGTGGAATATCGAAGTAAGTTATTATGAGCAGAAGACGTTCTGGTCATTATGCCACTACATGGTACGCCGCCGTGAAGGGATCGAGATGCTGGTGAATCTGGTCAATATGGCATACTGTGCCATGAAACTGCTCCCGTACAAGGATGAAAAATTTTCAGGGTACCGCACAAAAAGCGTACAGGAATTCCGTTTTGCACTTAGCGAACAGATCAGGAAACAGATCTTTTATGCCACTTTCATAAAAAACATCGAAAACAATATAAAATCAAATGCTGTTATGAAAGCCTTAAAGCAGTTGGTTAGGCGGCAGGGAATTCACTTGTAAAGTTGTAAAGTGGTGTACTTATCACTAACCGAAAGAAAAAGTTTCGTGTCGGGTGCTTATATATTTTCAAAAAATCAGAATACCATGTCTAAAATCATGCTTCCTTATCGGCTACTGGGTGAAAGGTTAAATCCTCCCGCCCTTTTTATTGCCACGAAACGATTCCGTAGATTACTGCCCCTTGAAAACTTTACAGTAGCCGCCAGAGGGATATTCGCCGCAGGGGACAGCAGAGCCACGATATGAGCCTGCCCACTGCTTAATCCGTGCAAAGCAAAGGACGGAGAGAATGCCGCTTTAGGGAAGCGTGGAACTGTATGGAATGGCTGTTTTACATACCCTTGCTTTCTGGCAGGGGTAAATAAATCCAAGGAGGACAACGCCTATGTGCAACAAACAAAATTCAACACGGAGGGAGGGATACCATGCAGCAGTTACAGACGGTGGATGCTGACACTCTCCTTTATGAGCCGCTTGAAAAGCCGTCCTTTGTGGTGGATGGTCTTATCCCCACGGGCTTGTCACTGTTCTGCGGCTCACAGAAAATCGGCAAGAGCTGGCTCATGCTGAAGCTCTGCCTTTGCGTGTCGCAGGGAATCCCTTTATGGGATATGCGGACATTGGAGGGCGATGTGCTTTACCTGTGTCTGGAAGATACGTTCTGCCGCATACAGGACAGGCTGTTCCGTCTGACGGACGAAGCGAGCGGGCGGCTCCACTTTGCCGTGGCAAGCTGCAAGCTGCCAGACGGTCTTATCATGCAGCTTGAAGATTACCTCAAAGCATATCCCCAAAGCAGGCTGATTGTCATTGACACGCTGCAAAAAATCCGTACCGCATCCAAAGACAACGCCTATGCAAACGATTATGGGGATATATCGCTGTTGAAAGATTTTGCCGACAGGCATTCCCTTTCGGTGGTGGTCGTCCACCATATCCGCAAGCAGAACGACAGCGATGTGTTCAACAA
>VSNK01000397.1 GCA_009774255.1 Faecalicatena sp. | reverse complement strand
TTGTATGGTGGAAACGCAAAAGCCATTCCCAAAAGGTATATGACCTCAATGCCATTATACCCCGAAATCCCGGCTAATTCAATCGGAACTTTATAATTGCCAGCCCGGACAATAATTGAAATTTGATTAGTTTTATGATTGTTACAGCGTTTCCTCCTTTCTCTTCGCTTTATCAGTATCTGCCCGCTCTGCTCCGGACACTTTCGCTTTGTATGCTGCCAACTTCTCTTTTAACGATGTCCTCTGCGCAGGTTTGTCAGCCATTGCCGCAGCAGCTCTCAGCCCTCCATTGCCTATTGTGTCCATTGCCTTGCCCTGTTCTTCCAGTCTGGAAAGTGCGCTGGTGATTGCCCGGTTCACGGTGCAGTTGTCAACCATCTTTCCATACACCTATACAAACACCCTGTTTTCTTCCTTGTCTATCGGAATAACAATGCTCCGCTTTTTCCTCTGCCTTGCCAGTATACCCCTGATAGTGTCATTCAATGGGATATCCCTTTTGCCGGATTCACTTTTCGGCGTCCCTATAGTCCGTGTGTTATCCTCGTTGAATGTGGCTGTTTTTGTAACATGGATCACATTCTGCTTATAGTCAATATCGCTCCACGTCAGGGCGGCGGCTTCTCCGAACCTCATTCCAGTACAGAGAAGAAACGCTACGAACTCATAATAATAATCATTTGCCATCTCCTGCATGAAATCTTTCTGTTCCTGCTCCGTCAATGCCCGGTGGTAAGTTTCTGCCGCCTTTGCATTGACTTCCTTTAGGGCTTTTATGCCCTCTGCCGGGTTCTTCATGATGATTTCATCTGTTACCGCATCTTTCAGGACAATCTTAAGGATTTTCATAATATTGTTGCACGTCCTGATAGACAATCCACCCTCCGACAACTCTTTCTGAAAAGACAATACTTGTCGGCGCTCAATCTTCTGAATCTTCACATTCCCCAGACATGGGGAAATATGTCCCTTGTAATAAGTCGAGTACCATTTAACAGTATTCCCCTTTATGCTCCCCCTCTTTCCTACCAGCCATTCATCAAAATATCCATCCAACGTAATATTGCGGTTATCTGTGTAGATCCCGGCTTCAATCTTTTTCCGTACTTCCTGCTCTTTCTGTGAAATTTCTTTTGTATTCTTCCCATAAATGCTGTACCGCTTGCCATCTATGGTAAATCGCTTTTCCAGTGTACCATCCGCACGTTTCCTTGTGCCCGCTCCCAATCTTGCCATATAAAACACTCCTAATCTCTTTCTACAATGCGAAATAAGGGCATTTAAGCCCTTTTCCGCTTATTTATTTCCTGTACAAGCGCAAAATCCTTTAAACGCTCTAATATGACGTTCTGAACGAATCTTAATGCGGCGCCTTCATCATTACCAAAATTGTTTGTGTCCAATGTGTCAAAATTATATAAATCCTCTGCTATCTGCCTTGCTATATCCTCTCTTTTCATGCCGTGCAATCCTCCCTTGCGCTCATTACTTCGTCAATAGCTCCTGCCGCTTTCCTGACCTTCTTGATCTGGTCTATTAATCCGATTAGAACCCACTCTAAGCGGTCATTAATGCAGGCCTCCTCACACAGCTTCTTTATTGTAGCTTCCATGATTCCTTGCGTGAACTTCTGAGAGTTCCGTAGACGTTGCCTCATGTGGCAATTTCTTTAAAAAAGCATAAATTTTTATACCATCCTTTCTTTTCCCTGCCGGATATGATATAATGCACCTGTATCGAGCAGGGACGCTTGATTAAATACGTTTTTTTCTTCAACTTGCCCTTGTCAGGGTTGCCGCTCTGGTAAGGGCTTTTTCTTTGCCGGACAGCTCAAATAAGCTATTTTTCTAAATTGCTCTATCCGTTCTTTGCAATCCAGATAAATCTCCTTATATGGCTTCTCCTGCGCCATGCTGTCCCGCAATACCTCTGAAATAATATGCTCTATCAGGGTAAGATTGTTTAATTGTTTTATGTCTGCCGAATCCCTCCCCTCCGTAGTTCCTGCCGCCTTGTTGGCTAAGTCGGTCAGATGATAATAATACATGTTGGCGTGTTGGCTTCCCTGCCGCTCTGCGTAGGCAACAAATTCTTTGATCGCATTCGTTTCTAACAGACGATTCTTTTTCGCTTCCTGCCGTGTTTCTTTCCAATATTTTCTGTCCAGCAGAAATGCCGCCGCTAATACGTCTTTTGCCCTTAGCTGATAATTCACCAGCCTTTCCACAAGTTCCGGATGATTCTTCCTCATGTTCGGCGTGATTGAGATTTTGGCAAGCCATAGGGGTACATAGTCAAGCTGTAGTGCAAGCGTTTCATTATTTGGCTCAAATACCCCTGCACGAAATTTCGTGCACCCCCGGGAAAGTACCATATCCTCTTGAATTTTCGCTACCTCCCCGTTTGATTGCCCCCTTGTCAATCCTATTCCAACGCATAAACTTTTCACGCCAATCCAGATAATGCCTTCGTTGTCCTTCGCGGCCAACAGTCCATCGCCCATGAAATTGATCGTCTTTACCACTAAGCCGTTCATATAGCTCTCTCCTGACTTTGAATAAATCACAATGATATAAATTTTGCGTTGAGAATCATTTGTGAACGGTTTAATCCTCAATGATCACAATATCCTTTGGGGATAAGTCCAACGCTTTACAGATTGCCGGAACGACTTTTACTTTGCCTATCATGTTGCCATTCAGCGCATTAGATACCGCCTGCTGGCTTACGCCGCCTTGTCTGGCTATTTCTGTAGCTGTCAAGCCTTTTTCAGCCATGGCAAGGTAGATTTTCTTTGTGTCTAATTGATTAGAGTGAGCATAGGTGAAGCCATAAAAAATATACGCATACAGAAGAAAATGACACAAAAAGAATTAGGGAAAAAAATTGGTGGCATACCTCAGCAACAAATAGGACGTTGGGAAAATGGAAAAGTAACCCCCAAATTAGATACAATCCAAAAAATAGCTGTTGCATTAGAAGTACCTTTAGTTGAGTTGACAAATACGGTTGAAGACATTGCAAAGTTTTCATCATCTGCCATGATAGGCGCGGCTGAAAATATCGGTGAAACGATTATTGACATTCCTAAATCAATGCAAATACTTTCTAAGGATGAACAGATTCTAACATCTGATTATCGAAAATTAAATAATACAGGGAAAGAAGAAGCCAGAAAGCGAGTGAATGAACTAACCGAAATCCCACGCTACACCGAAAAAGAAAAGAATCTGCCCGATAAGAAAGATTGCTAACGCAAAAAAGGCAGGGTTTTAATGCCCTGCCAATTCTGTATCTATCTATTCTTTTTCAAGCCGGATATGGTACAATATGCCCATATCCGACTTTTTGATATGTTTCGGATTATCTGCCCTTGTCAGAATTGCGGTCTGATAAGGGCATTTTGTTGTCTTACGTCCATGTCCAGACGGAACTGTTATATAGTTTTCGTCCACTTGTGGGGGAAAATAAAAAAGATTCTTGAATCATTCTTATAGGTGTGCTATATTATAGACAGAGGGAAAGCCATGCAAGCGGCTCTACCCCTTCCGTGAAACATATACCTATGCTTTAACACATAGGCAAGCCGTCACTATTGCGAGTAGTGGCGGCTACTTCTTTTTATCCCTGAAAATCTGATAACACAGATTGACAAGGGCAACGACAAATATACAGAACTGGAATAAATCCGAGTATGTAACATTCATCCTATCACCCTCCTTTCTTTCGTCCGGAGTAGGGATGGAGTTGCGAAAACAAAATGCTTTTTGCGTCTACGATAGAGTGCCGCGTTACATCTACATGCTCTGCTCCCATAATGCCCAGACCGGCGTGGACCTTCCCCTGCATATCCGCTTCCTTAATGCCAGGAGAAATGACAGCGTCAGCGCCATCGTCGCCTTGCGCGAATTCAGGACCCTAAACCCCGATATCCCTAT
>VSNK01000396.1 GCA_009774255.1 Faecalicatena sp. | reverse complement strand
GACTATCACCGGATCATCGGGAGCGCATCGTTTCGGAGGCTGCAGGATAAGACTCAGGTATTTCCTCTGGACAAAAGTGATTTTATCCGGACCCGTCTGACCCATTCCCTGGAAGTATCATCGTTTGCGAAGTCTTTGGGGCAGAATATCGGACAGAAGCTTCTGACAGAAAAGATGGCTCCCGGATTTTCAATTCAGATGAAAGAGGACATCTGTCATATCCTGCAGTGTGCCGGATTGATACATGATATCGGAAATCCGCCTTTCGGGCACTTCGGAGAGCTGGCGATCCGGGAGTGGTTCGAGAAGAACCTGAAGCTGCTGAAATTTCACGGGAAGCCTGTGGAAGACATTCTGGAACCGCAGATGAAGGAGGATTTTTATCATTTTGAAGGAAATGCACAGGCGCTCCGGCTGGTGACAAAGCTTCATTATCTGGTGGATGAAAACGGTATGAACCTGACATATGCCCTGCTGGACACGATTGTAAAATATCCTGTTCCATCCACGGGAATTGATAAGACCACAGCGAATATCAAAGACGCGAAGATGGGATACTATTTTGCGGAGCAGGAGATTTATAAAGAGATTTCTCAGGAAACGGGGACATTTTCCAACCGGCATCCTCTGACCTATATTCTGGAAGCAGCGGACGACCTGGCATACGCTACGGCGGATATTGAAGATGCATTTGTCAAGGGATACATCACTTACAATATGCTGGCGGAGGAACTGAAAAATCTGGGTGAGGGCTGTGTGTGTCCTGGCTTCGACGCTCTGGAAAAGCTGCAGGTCTATTACCAGAGAGGAGTGGAAAGGGGAGTATGGAATCCGGAAAGCTATGCGGTCAAGAACTGGGTGGTGAGGATACAGGGTGTCCTGATCAGCTGTGCTACGGATGGCTTTATTTTCAACTATGACAAAATTATGAGCGGGGAATATGAACGGAATCTTTTCCAGGGGACATTTGGGGAAAGGCTGATCAAAATGCTGGGAGAACTGGCATATAGAAAGGTATTTTGTTCCAATGATATTTACAAAATGGAGATCGCGGAGGGAGTGATTCTGGATTTCCTGATGGATAAGCTGGTATCGGCCGTGCTTTATTTTGATACGGATAAAAAGCCTACATCTATGGACACGAGAATCGTTTCTTTTATATCGGATAATTATATGAATGCCTACCACTTTCAGGCAAAAGGAAAAAGCGAAGCGGAGAAGCTTTATCTCCGCCTGCTTCTTGTGACAGATTATGTGTGCGGTATGACAGACAGTTATGCAAAGCGTCTGTATCAGGAAATGAGGGGGATCGTGTGAGGCACGGTCCCTGAGATTGGCCGCGGGTATTTCATTTTAGATAGCAGCACCAGTAGCCGAACTTTTCATTAGGAGCGCATTCGTCATCAGAGAGCATGAGCACATGATTATAGGAATCCGTGAACTGGGGAAAACCGAATAATCTGGCGGCTCTGGCTTCGTGTGGATCATAGATGCCCGGCACACCAAGCCAGTAGTGTCCGTCTTTTTCAATCAAGAGCAGATGATTGTAATTGTGATACCCGTGCAGGAGGAAGCTGTTGTTGGCCAAATGCCAGTACCTGCGGGGAAGCGCTGACATCTCGGAGCGCTGAATCTTTTTTATGTTCTGCTGGTGGGAGTCCTGGCAGGAGGAATCCGATTCGGCCGTGGAATCCTGCTCGGCTACAGAATCCTGTTCCTCGGGACGCTCCTGTCCGGCTGTATGTTCCTGTTCCTCGGAGCAATCCTGCCCGGCTGCATGTTCCTGCTCCTCAGGGCAATCCTGCCCGGCTGTATGTTCCTGTTCCTCAGGGCAATCCTGCCCGGCTGTATGTTTCTGCTCCTCAGGGCAATCCTGTCCGGTTGCGTGTTCCTGCTTGTCAGGACAATCCTGCCTGACTGCATCCCCCTGCTGTGCAGAGCATTCCTGTTCAGTTACAAATTCCTGCGTTACAGGGGCGGCAGGACGATTGTGCGGCTGTGGTTTCATTTCCGAATCGGAGGATGATTCGGTTTCCGGTGTTGTTTCATTTTGGGTATCGTCTGTCTGCGCGGTTTCATTCCGGGCTTCGTTTGTCCGATCAAATTCATTCGGAGTCTCGTGTGCAGGAACGGGTTCGTCCGAAGCTTCGTTTACGGTTTCGGTCGGGATGCGCAAGTCAGATGCGGGAGCCTCCGGCGTGGCTTGCGTACTGTCAGGTGTACTTTCCATGGAAAGAGAGCCCCCGGAAGGAGAAAGAAGTTTTTGCGCGTCAATTGTTATACCGGGTGCGGCGGCCGCGAGAATATGTCCATTGGGAAGGCGCAGGAAAAATCCGTCCATCCTCTCCAGAGGCATTCCGTCCGGAAAATGGGCTTCTACGGAAGTCAGCCTTGCGGACAGTGCCCGGTTGGCACAGGTGATTTCGGCAAGAGATACCGCCTCCGCCAGATTATTTTTCATATAAAAGACAGAAAGAGTTACCGTATCTGCGAAGGACACCGGGATGCCTCGTGCGTTGAGCTGCAATGTGCAGGAGCGATAATTCCGGGTGATCTTGAGGAAGCCTGTGTTGCGCAGCTTTTGCGTATTGTTATATTCATAAAGATAGAAAATGCCAGGGTTCATATTTGCCTCCAGTCTTATCTTGTCTATCACTAGTGTATTCAGCATGGAAAAGAAAAAGAACTGTCCGGGGCAGGCAGAAAGAAGAAGGGGGAACGGTATGGAGCGGAAGAAAGAACCGAAATGCGGCGATGCAAAGCGAAATGCGGAAATCAGCCGGGAGGCGGACGCAAAACGAGATGAGAAGTACATGAGGGAGGCGATCCGTCAGGCGAAAAAAGCTTATGCATTGGAAGAAGTACCGATCGGCTGTGTGATTGTTAGCCAGGATAAGATTATCGGAAGAGGATATAACCGCCGTACTGTGGATAAAAATACACTTGCTCACGCGGAACTTACCGCAATCCGAAAGGCATGCAGAAAAACAGGTGATTGGAGACTAGAGGAGTGTACCATGTATGTGACCCTTGAGCCATGTCAGATGTGCTCCGGGGCGATCGTACAGGCGCGGATTCCGCGGGTGGTAGTCGGATGCATGAATCCGAAAGCCGGATGTGCCGGATCAATCTTGAACCTGCTGGATATGAAAGAATTCAATCATCAGGTGGATCTGACGATCGGAGTGCTGGGGGAGGAATGCAGTGAGATGATGAAGCAGTTTTTCCGGGAACTGCGGGAAAAGCAGAAAGCAAAAAAGAAAAACTGCTGAAAGCAGTTTTTTTCATGAGCGAGGTAATTTTTTTATCAGCGAGATATATTTTTCGTGCATTACGCTTCGAATGCATCTCCACAAACGTTACCTTGGCAGTTAACTGAACCCAGGCACCCTCACAACACCCGGAAGGTTCTGCTTAGTGCTGCTTCGTTCCCGACCTGACACGGTTCACAGATTCCCGTCGCATGAGACCCGAGTCTTCATCGCCACTTTCCAAGGGCAGCTTCGCAAATCAGCACCCTCAGCGTAATATCACCCCTGCTATAGCGGATTGCAGGTACAAGGTACCGCTAACACCCCGGCTGCACGAGTCTTAATTTTACATGGTTTTGAAAGAAATGTCAATGGATTCAGAGATAAATAGTTGAAAAAGAGTCTGCAAAATGCTAAAATCTATTATAATTATTTGTCGACGGAGGAGAATACATCATCTTCTGCCGGTATATAAAAAGGAGTTGGACAGCATGAATTTCTATAGTAAAAAATTTCGCAGGATCGCATCTGTCGTGATCTTGGTTTTGATTGTGGCAATGGTAGCCACCATGGTGATACCATATCTTGTTCCATAGGAAATTTCTTCGAATTTTCCTATAGAACAAGACCCTCCGGGGGATGCGCACTGCGGCGTACAAGGTAGATGTCGCTATGCGACCGCCGCAGGCGCGAGTTTCGCAAG
>VSNK01000395.1 GCA_009774255.1 Faecalicatena sp. | reverse complement strand
CCTTAAGGAAGAGTATGTGGAATTAAAAGTACTGCTTACTTCTTTGGGGGTGAGCCTGACAGAGCTTGACAGGATAAAAGAGTAGAAGGGAGGCGATTGTATGACGACAACTGAAGCGACAAATATCATCATCAAGTTAACTGAGGAAGAAATAATCATAATCAAAGTGTAAAGTCTTTTTTGAAGATAGAAAAGAAGGTTGATGTCTGAATCTCTGCAGTCCGCGGCCGGTCAGGCCGTGAACTGCAGCAGTCTCTCCACATGCGGCATCCCCCGCCCCGGGGTCTCTTCCGAGGGCACACAGCTCTCCCGCAGCTTCAGTTTTACCCTAAAAATTGCATTATAACCATGTGTTAATTTCAACAATAACATTTCCTGTTTTCCAGTCAACATGATAAGCGCCAGTGACGCTTGTTCAGCAAGGACCGAAACGGAGTGTAGAACTGCGTTTTTTGATCTGTATATCCGAAGAAATATTCTGCGCAATCTGTAAAAGTTATTTTCCTATGCTTCCTAAGGGAGGGCTATTTGTCAGTATTCCAGGTACCGGCCTTCATGAAAGCGAAAAATTATACATTTTCGCCAAAATAAAGTTACCAGAAACTGAAATGATACCTTATACTATATTTGTCGGAAAAGCTTCGATACAATTTTCTAACAAAAATTGAAGGTCATCAATTTTCTAGCGAAAATTGGTGACAAGTATTATCTTAGAAAAAAGAAAGGGGGCGGTCAAATGGGATATCAGAAAGGGATGGACGATCTGGAGGAATACCCTGTCGGAGTCCGCATTCGGATTCTGGCCGCGCAGGTCAATGCGGCGGCGGACCTGACCACATGGTGTTTTGTGTCAAAGAGCAAACTGTTCTATTCTACAAGCATACGTGAAAAGGAGTTTCTTGCTTTTTTTCAACTGGGGGACTGTACGGAATTTATGAATCAGAAGAGTGACGGCTGGGACCGTCCGGTAATCCTGAGCGATTCGATCGGGCTGGTCTGGCTGGCAGAACATGCCTATGAAAATGAGGAAGCGGGAATGCTGATCGTGATCGGCCCCATGTTTTTAAGTAAGACTTCCGTGAAACACATTGAAACTGCTCTGCGGGACAAGGTATCATCCGTTCATGCGCAGCGGCAGATGATGCGTACTCTGGCAAACGTACCGGTGATTTCCACGGCTTCCATGTATCAATATGGGAAAATGCTGCATTTTACCCTGACATCTCGGCGTATTCAATCGTCGGATTTTGTGTATCAGAATGACAGGACAAAGGAACTTGTCCGGGAGGAAGAGACGGAGATCCCTCTCTTTTATCATGATTCGGACCGAACGGCAAAAGGGGAGAAGATCATGCTTCAGGCCGTGAAGGACGGAAATCTGAATTATAAAGAGATTATGGAAAAGGAGATGGTCTTTAACACGGAATTCGTATGCAATACGGGCAGCACCCTGCGGGACGGAAAAAATTCCGTATTGATCTTCACCGCTTTGTGCAGCCGCGCGGCTGTGGAGGGAGGGCTGAGCGTAAAAACAGCAAAAGAAATTGAGATTCGCTACCTCGCCGAAGCAGAGGCCAGCCAGACGATCACAAAACTGAAGAATGTCATGGAAAGGATGACGGAGGAATTTGTGCGGAAAGTCCGGGAGAGTAAAGAGAATCCGCTTATTTCAAAAGTAACGCAGGAGTGCTGTGACTACATCCGCGCGAATGTACAAAAGCCCCTTACCGTGGAAAGTATCGCCCGGGAGATGGGATATACAACCTATTATTTCACGAAGAAATTTTCCAAAGAAATGGGGATCAAGGTAACGGACTATATCAAGCAGGCGAGAATCGAACATGCGAAGATCGCCCTTCTCACCACGAAAAAAAGTATTCAGGAGATCAGCGATTCCCTGCAGTTCGGCACGCGCAATTATTTCTGCAAGGTATTTCATGAAATCGTCGGCATGACGCCGGCTTCATATCGGGAAAAAACAGGAAAGGACGGGGAAATAACATGAAATTAAAGGAAAATGTAAATCTGGTGGAATTTTTAAGGCAGACCAGGAACTGTAAATCAGAGGTATATCTGGAGACAGAAGACGAGGATAAGCTGAATTTAAAGTCCGTATTATCCCAGTATGTTGTGGTGGTCATGGCGGGGCAGAGGGATCTGCTGGAGAATGCGCAGGTGGTATGTAAGGAAGACGAGGATTATCAGGCGCTGTCGGCATATCTGACGGCGTAAATACGGTACACAAAGGAAGAACGCGTCGGGGGAACACAGCGGAGGGAAACCAGAGATGAAGGGGAAATTGTATGAGATATGGAATTCCGTTTCCATGAGGATCATCTTGACAATGCTGCTGCTGATTTTGCCTTTGAATATCATTGTTCTGATCTACACATACAATATGCAGAAAAATATGATAGAACGCGCCGGTTCCGGCAACCAGAAGCGGGCCGAGTATTTTATGCAGTCCCTTTCCAATACCATGGAAAATGCAGCGGCTCTGCTGTGGCATTTTACAACGGAGGATGAGGACTGCATACGTCTTCTGGACAAAAGCATCACTGATTATGAAAGGGATTCTGCGAAGCAGCAGCTCTATTATAAAATAAGAAATATGGCGTCAATGACCAATGGGGCGGATGCCTATTTTTATGATTATGGAGAAAAAGAGCGGCAGATCATCTACGCGAATGCAGATGGGGCAGGCGAGCTGGGTACGCAGCTCCGGCTGTTTTTAGAGCAGTGTGATTCCGCGAATGAAAAAAAGGGATGGCATATCCGCGAATGGAACCATAAAGAATACCTGGTGTTCGTCATGTCTGATAAAACGCTCTTATACGGTGCTGCCATCCGTCTGGATGGATTTTTTGAACTGGTCAGGACGGGGATCGAATACCCGGTTACGGAGATCGGTTTATCGGAAAACGTGGAAAAAACGGAGCAGAAGGATCTGATCGTGTCACAGGCCGGGGCAGGAAAAATATACCTTTATTTCAAAGTCAGCAGGCATCAGGTACTCAGAGATTTTACCCTGGCACAGAGAGTTCTGATCGGGCTTTCTATCTTGTACCTGACGCTGATACCTGTGTTGTACTGTATCTTCAAAAGACTGTTTATCAGGCCGCTGTCAAGGGTCAATGAAGCGCACCGGCAGATTGAGGGCGGGAATGGGGAATACCGCATTGAGAAAAAGGCGGGGACGTCGGATTTCAGGAAGCTGTATGGGTCGTTCAACCGGATGGCGGACAGCCTGCACCGATTAAAGATTGAAGGATATGAAAAAGAACTGGCAAAACGGAAGATGGAACTTCAAAACCTGCAGCTTCAGATCCGTCCCCATTTTCTTTTGAATACCTTTAACCTGATCTTCACCCTTTCCCAGAGAAAAGAGTATGAAGCAATTCAGGAAATCGTGATCTATCTTTCAGATTATTTCCGCTATATTTTCCGGAGCGGAAAGGAGCTGGAGCTGTTTGCGAAAGAGGCGGCGTTGATCCGGGGATATGTGAATATGGCGTCAGTCCGCTTTTCGGGCAGGGTCAAAGCAGAGTTTGATTTCCCGGATGAGATGAACGTGGTGCGCATGCCGCCGCTTTTGATCCACAATTTTGTAGAAAATGCCGTGAAATACGGCCTCAGGAAGAATGAGACGCTTCATATCGGGATTCAGGCATTTCGCAGGGAGGGGACCGTAACATTTCGGATCATGGATGACGGAAAGGGGATGAGCCGTGAAAAATTAGAACAGAATCAAAAGATATTCAAGGGAGAAATTGACATGGAGGATAAAAACAGCCACGTAGGCCTGTATAATTCTATGAAACGGCTGAAATATTTTTACGGGGAAGAGGCAGCGATCAAAGTGGAGTCTGAGGAAGGGGCGGGCACTTGCTTTACGATTTCATTTCCGTATGATAAGGAGTTGTAGAAAAATAAGTGATACAGATTGCGCAGGATATTTCTTCGGATGTGCAGGTCAAAAAACGC
>VSNK01000394.1 GCA_009774255.1 Faecalicatena sp. | reverse complement strand
AGCACAGGCTATTTTCTTTCTTCCTCTATTAGAAAATCCAGAATCCGCAGGATCTTATCCTGTTTCTCTTTTGGAAGACTCTGAAGCTTTTCCTCCAACTTTGTGCACTGCGCCTTCCGCCCGACACGCAGCACATCCAGCATCACATCATCCGCCGACATCCCAAGGACATTGATGATCCGCACAAGTGTTTCCAGTTTTGGTGTTTTCACTTCCCGTTCAATCGCTCCAAGGTAGTTCCAGCTGATCCCCACACGTTCTGCCAGCGCTTCCTGCATCATTCCTGCCTCCTCCCGGCATTTCTGGATCCGTTTTCCTAATCCCTGCATTTGTTCAACCTCCATTTTCTACCAACGCTAAAAGCGTGGATACCATTTCTATCAGTATATTTGTTCCCGGAACCAGCAAACAGTATCTATCAGAATGTGTAGCAACGCTTTTGGAACTGATACAAAATTGGCACAATAATTTCTTAAACTGGCACAGTTATGCGATTTACACCGTAAAAGTCATATGTTAAAATTGATATTGTCAAAATTATGTGCAGAAACAACGCAGCAATATCAGGACATTGCCTCATCCCTGGATATTGGCTGTGTTTTTTGCTGCAGGAGGTGAAAATAGACTTACAACTTCATATGGAACTCTAAGAAGCAGCCTGTATTGACCGGGCTGCTTTTTTCATAACAGTATGCAGGAGAATATGCCAGTAACGCATTCTCTGCATTGCCGGGAAATCCGGCCAGAGGCAGGAAACCTTCCTGAAACAGGAATAACATCCTTTTAATAAAGGAAGCAGTCTTTCCGTTCCTTATCGAACGGCAGATTGCAGGAATCCTGATTTCAGGTATTAACCATAGGCAGGGCAGACGCACCGTCTCCCTGCCTGATTCAGAATAAGGAGACAACACTGATATGAGACAACATAAAGTCAAGGAAACACCGCCGAATCCAAAATCGTTCATGAAACGCTTTCATCGTCCGCATGGTGAAAAACGCCATATCGACTACATGAAATACCTCTATACGGCAGCACTGTTATTTACATTCTTAGCCTGCAGCGTCCAGCCGGTCATGGCGGCAAACGTGTGGGACAAGGCAAAGGAGATCATGAAAGACGTTTACAACCAGATTGTCCTGATCTCAACCATTGCCGCCGTAGTGACTGCATCTGTCGCTTTGCTGATGATGAACTTCTCCAAATCCGGCAAGACCGTGGATGAGTCCCGCGCATGGCTCAAACGGATCATCATCACCTGGGCCATTTTAAACGGGCTCGGATTCATCATGGCCTACATCACCCCGTTCTTCGCGGGCGGCCAGTGGAATGGCTAGGATAAGAAGGGAGGCATCCGCATGAAGATCTTAGACGGAATCGTGAAGTGGATTGCAGAGCAAGTTATGAACATCCTGGATCTCATCACCACTTCAGTATTGGGCGCACTGGGCTGTTCCATGGATACCTTCCTCCGCTACTTCCCGGCAGCCGAGAGCATGTATCAGATCTTTCTGGCTCTGGCCATCGGGCTCATCCTCTTGAACTGGGTCTGGCAGCTCTTAAAAAATTATTTTGCAGGGGCAGGGGTCGAGGCGGAGGATCCGCTGAAATTATCCATGCGGACCTTCCTCTTCCTGTTCCTGACTTTTTATGCAAAGGATATTGTAGACCTGCTTTTGGATATCGCCGGAACACCTTACAGCTGGATCCTGACTGATGACCTGCCGTCCTTAAAGTTTGCAGATTTTAACTCAGTCATCACCGTTATCTTAGGAGTCTGTGCAAATGGGGCGGTGGCTCTGATTGCCTTGATCCTGGTGCTGATCCTGGCGTGGAATTACATCAAGCTCCTCTTTGAAGCAGCAGAACGGTATATCCTTCTGGGGGTTCTGGTCTTTACAGCGCCGGTCGCCTTTGCCACTGGTGCCTCCCAGTCTACCGGGAATATTTTCAAGAGCTGGTGCCGGATGCTTGGAGGGCAGTTCTTCCTATTATTAATGAACGCCTGGTGTCTAAGGCTGTTCACCTCCATGGTCGGCACCTTCCTTGCGAACCCACTGTCCATCTGATGAAAGGAGAAGATGATGAAACATAAGAAACAACTATTGTATATAATCCTGCTGGTCTCCTGTATGGTACTGCTTTTCTCCATGCCAGTCCTTGCCTCAGAACTGACGGAAGCTGAGGTCGAGCAGGCTGTGGCAGAGCAGGGAAAGGAAGCCGTAACCGGGAATGTCTTCATCTGGTTCCTGTGTGCCATTGCCTTTCTAAAGGTCAGCCAGAAGATTGATTCCTTCATGGCAAGCCTCGGTATCAACGTGGGGAATACAGGCGGAAACATGATGTCAGAGCTTCTGATCGCCGGCCGAAGCCTGGCCGGGGCTATGCACTTAAAGGGAGGTAGCGGCAGCGGAGGCAGTGGATACCGGAAATCCGGTTCTCCGGGCGATGCAGCCGTAGGGGGAAATTTCCTGTCTGGCGGGCTCGCCGGATCCGTGGGAAGGCAGACCGAACGGAGTGCGATCAACCATGTGACCGGGTATACAGAACACTCCAGTATCGGGAGCACTATGTATCACTCATCCTTAAACAAGGGCGGGGACTTCGCTAATAACGTCATCAGCAACATCGCCCAGGGAAATTACAGCCAGGTCGGCTCTATTAAGGGCGAAGAGGCGGAAAAAGCTTTCATTTCTTATATGGGCATGAAGGAGGACAAGGATACGCCGCTTCCGGTATATACCAACATGGAGATCGGCGGCGGGCGCATGACCGGGACAGAGACTACGGAAGACTTCGGAAGCCGGGAGTTCGCCCTGTACCATGCAGACCAGTATGTAGCGCCCACACCGGGGACTTACGATACCGTGCAGTCAGTTGACGGTGCTACCTGGTACAAGCAGTATGCCCAGCCCACTGTCAATAAAACGCCTTACGAAACGGAGGATGGAAAAGTTGCCTACCATGAATCCATTGTCCAGAAGCTTCCGCAGGCTCCCCAGAGAAAGGAGCGGATCTAGTTGGCAGAACAGCAAAACAGCTTGTCTGAAGCAGCCGGTGTAGGCTCGGCTGTCTCTGACCTGTTTAAATTGAAACGGGCGGCTCCATTTGCAAAAGCTGTAAAAGGCGGAATTGGCGGTGCGGCAGGCGCTGCAATCGGCATGGCTCTTGGACATAAAGACGAAATTAAGAAGTCCGCCGTCGCCATTACCGCGGCGCTGATGCTGCCGGTATTGTTCCTGACCATGCTTCCCGGACTTACCTTTGGGGACTTATCGGAAAACTCCGGCGTATTAAACAGCGGCACCCTGATCAATGAGAACCTGCAGAAAGCAAACCAGGCAATCGTGGAGGTTTTAATGGAGTGTCACGATGAGATGCTGGCGGAAATCCAGCAGGAAGCGTCCAGGGTTCCGGAAGGGGATACCGTATCCATTACCGATCCCTATGCCGCTTCCATTTCCGTCAACTCCAACCTGCTGATCGCGCAGTTCTGTGCCAGCAGGGAAAGCTATAAGGAAATTAATATAAAGGAGCTTCAGAAGGTCATCCGAGAAAATAAGGATGGTCTTTTTTCTTATGATGTCTCAACGGAGACTGTCACCATGGAAGTTGAGGTTGACACAGGTGCGGAAGGCGAGTCTGGGAATGGAAATACCGAAGGCACTTCCACCGCACCGCAGACCAAAACGGTTACATTTACGCGTCACAATTATGTTGTGAAATATGCCGGTGATACCTATTTTGCAGACAATGTATTCCATCTGACGGACAAACAGAAAGATCTGGCTGAAGCTTATGCGGAGAATCTGGAACTTTTTTTCGGTTCATCTGCTTCTGGGATTGCGACAGCCAATGTATCCGAGGAGGTGCTGGCTTATCGGGCGACGGTGGAACGGATTGCCGCTAAATATGGCATGAGCCAGTATGTGGAATTGATCCTGGCAGTCATGATGCAGGAATCCGGAGGCCGGGGAACGGATGTCAT
>VSNK01000393.1 GCA_009774255.1 Faecalicatena sp. | reverse complement strand
GTGGAGCTGGAAGACGGAGTATTCTGCGGACCCTCCTGTGTATTTACAAACGATCTGACCCCAAGGGCAAGATATCCGAAGGGACATGAAAATTATAAGCGGACGTTGGTTAAAGAAGGCGCAAGCATCGGGGCAAATGCGACCATTGTCTGCGGACATACGGTAGGCCGGTATGCGATGGTTGCCGCCGGTGCGGTGGTGACAAAGGATGTCCCTGACTACAGCCTTGTTGCCGGTGTCCCTGCGCAGATGATCGGCAGGGTAGATGAGAGAGGAAACCGGATTGAGGACTCAGGAGAGGAAATGAGCAGCCAGGAGAGAAGAGAGAAATGAGAAGCCGGGAGAGGAAATCGGATTGAGTAACGGAAAGGGAACAGAAAAATGACAAAGGTGTGCCATATGACAGATACCCATCAGCAGGAGGACATCCGGATTTTTCACAAGGAAAGTACATCCCTTGCGGAAAATGGATATGATGTATACCAGGTTTCAAGAGGCCGGGTCTATGAATCAAAAGGGGTTCATATGGTCGGGATTGGCGAGATATCCGGAAATCGGTTTTTGCGGATGACAAGGGCTGCCAGGAAAGTCTATGAGACGGCAAAAAAGCTTGACGCAGATATCTATCATTTCCATGACCCGGAATTGCTTCCGTATGGAATGAAGCTGAAAAAGCAGGGGAAAAAAGTCATATTTGACAGCCATGAGGATGTCCCTGCCCAGATTATGGACAAAGACTGGATCCCAAAACTATTGAGAAAAATCGTCTCAGCACTGTACCGGCTCTATGAAACTTATGCAGTGCGGCATTTTGATGCCGTGGTGGCAGCGACGCCCTATATTGGAAAACAATTTAAGAAACGGGTAAAAAAAATTGTAGTAATTAACAATTACCCAAAACTAAATGATATCCGATTCCATGATACACCGTTTCAGGAAAGGGAAGCTGTAATCTGCTATGCAGGCAGCATCAGTGATATCCGCGGGGAAAAGATTATGGCAGAGGCAATGAAAAGTGTGGACGGAACTCTGATCCTGGCAGGGGAACATCCGATTCAGGAATTGAAGGCAGGGAACTCGTCGGTTATAAAATACATAGGAAGGCAGAACAGGAGAGAAGTGAACGAATTGTACGGAAGGTCGGTTGTTGGTTTATGTATGCTGATGCCAACAGGAAATTACGTGAATTCACAGCCTATCAAAATGTATGAATATATGGCTGCTGGGCTGCCGTTTATCTGTTCTGACTATCCGTTATGGAAAAAAGTCGCGGAAAATACGAAGGCCGGAATCTGCATAGATCCGTATGATACGAAATCTCTCGGTAAAATGATCAATGAACTATTGGAACACCGTGAAAAAGCAGAAGAAATGGGAAAATGCGGAAGACGGGCAGTGGAAAAGTATTATAACTGGGACAGAGAGGAAGAAAAGCTGATATCGCTATATGGCGCATTGTAAAAAGAGATACGATTTGTATTTTTAAACAGGATTGTATAGAGAAGTATTTGCAGGAAGGAACCGAATATCAATTTGATCAGAAAGGTATAGTGAATGAAAAAATATTTAAAGATTGTATTTAACGAATGGATGAATGCCAGCAGAGATAAAAGAGAACTGTCTATTGCCAGGGAGCTTGGGTATACGGTTCGGGTTCTTGCAATTACGAAGAGAGGAAAGCAGGTTTTTTCGGAAAATATCGCCGGATTTGAAGTATTACGTATTCCGACCAGAAAATATGGACATGGGGTATTGGGAATTCTGTTCGGACGGATTGATGCAATGGTTCAGTATATAAAACTGGCGCGGAAAGAACACGCGGATATCATTAGCGGACACGACTATATGGGTCTATACGTTGGCTACCTGGCAAATTGCTTCCAGAGTAAAAACAAACGGGCAAAATTGATTTATGATTCACATGAATTTGAACTCTATCGAATGGAACGTCCTTTTTTCCGCTTTATGCTAGTGAAGATGATTGAAGGATTTTTAATCAGGAAAACGGATGTAAACATGATGGTTTCCGATAGCATTGCAAATGAAGTACAACAGATATATAAGCTGAAAAAGAAGCCGGTTGTCATTAGAAATATTCCATATCATTGGAAACTGGATGAAAATAAAATTGATAATATCAGAGAGAAATACCTTTCACACCTGAATATAAAGGAAGACGGAAAAATCATGATGTACCATGGAAATATAGCAAAAATCCGTAGAATAGAACGGTCTTTTGAGCCGCTTAGATCATGGGATAACGTTGGAATGGTTATTTTAGGGGAGGCAAAGGATGCCGAATACTTACAGTACCTGAAAAGAAAAATCAAAAATATGGAATTAGAGAACAGGGTATATTTCCATCCGGCAGTAGAATTAGGTGAGTTGTGCAATTACATTGCGGCAGTGGATTTTAGTATTATTATTTTTCAAAAAGAACTACGTAATCTTTATTATTCATTGCCCAATAAATTTTTTGAAAATATACAATCCGGGGTTCCTATGATAGTAAGTGACTTCCCGGAAATGGGGAAGCTTGTAAAAAAATACAATATTGGACTTTTGGTTGATGGTGATAAACCGGAAGAGATTGAAGGCGCAATCCATCGTATGGCTGAGGACAAAGTACTGTATGAAACCTTTAAAGAAAATCTGGTAAAAGCAAAATCAGATCTTTGCTGGGAAAATGAAAGAAATAAAGTAATTAATATGATAAGGAGCTTAGAGTCCGCATGACAGATGAGGACAGTAGATATGGGAAAAAAAGAGTTTAAGAAAATTTTTCTTACGTATTTTTTAATGCTTTTATTTGCGGCAGGGTTAATATATGGTTATGTCAACCATCTTTCCATTGTGCAGGAGGACATTTACCCGGTCAGAACGAATCCGGTAAAATTGATTTATGGGTGGATGTGGCTTACCGGATTGTTTTGCTTGATTGAACATGGTGAGGAAAAAGCATCTGCTTTTTTGCTCCATTTCTTTTTTTCATTGCAGATGATACCGATCACTGTTATTTATGCATTAAAAGATGAAAATACCTTATTTTATACAGTGATCTGTATATCAGTACTGATTTGTGAAGTGATAGTCCGGTTTGTGCCAGTTAAAATAAAAAAATTCAACTATGCTGTTTCATGCAATAAATTTATAATTGCAGTGTTTATCGGATTGTTGGTATTATTTATGATACAGACATATCGGAATAATGGTTTACCAACTTTAACAGCGCTGAATATCTACGATGTTTATAAATTACGGAGCAGTGGATTGTACCAGATCAGTAAATACGGCGGATACTTACAGGCAGCACTGATTAAGGTTATCATCCCGATACTTCTTTTAATAGCTTTGACAAGCCATCATTATATAGGGGTTATAATCGTTTTTTTTATGGAAGTTCTGATATATTTGTATGCGGGGCAAAAATCTTTTTTGTTTACGGGAGTATTGGTCATAGGTGCCACATGGTGGCTTTCACAAAAGAAACTTGCGGACAAGTTTTGGTATCTGTTTTACGGAGGGTTATCAGGAATTTGTTTTTTTATTCATTTTGATTTGGTTTTGTCCGTATTTAGACTGATTGTCAGAAGGATTTTTTTATTATCTGCGAACAATAAATTTTTTTATTATGACTTTTTTTCTTCTCACCCGAAAGAGGGATTGGCCGGAATCTTCCCAATAAGGATTATTCCTATTGAAAGTAATTATGGACAAGGTTACCCGGATGGATATACATTTCAAATTGGGGATATCTATTATGGTGCGCCGGAAATGAATTGTAACACAGGTTTTATCGGAGAGGGATTTTTGCGCTTTGGATTTGCAGGGATTTTGATTGAATTTCTTTTATTTGCTTTACTCCTTAAGCTTATTGATAGATTTCAGAAGCAGACAAGTTATATTTTTGCAGTGGGGGCGGCAATATCTTTCGTATTTGGTCTTAATGACGGTCATATGATAAGTCAACTTTTGTTTGGATATTGGACCATATGGTTGATTTTTATTC
>VSNK01000392.1 GCA_009774255.1 Faecalicatena sp. | reverse complement strand
GATCCATTCCCGGGCAAAATAATAGGGACGGAACTCCATCCCCATTTTTGTAGAACCCGCATAATGATTCATTAGTAGTATGTTCATATCTTTCCTATCCCTCATCCGTATTGTTTTTCACAAACATGGAAAAAAAGGTCATGAACATAATTGCGATATCCTTCCAGGACCCAAACTCTTTCATCCCTTTCAAATTCCACTTCATTTTCTCCGGAAGTATTTTTTCGATATATACCTGATCCGGATCTTTTGCTCCCTCCAGCAGTCTGGCCTCATCTCTGTAATGAATGGATGTAAGACTCGTAATTCCCGCCGGCAAAAGCAAGGTAGCCATCATCTCCGGTGTATATGCTTTCACATACTTCGGTACTTCTGGCCGGACTCCGACAAAGGACATATTGCCCAAAAGTACATCGATCAGCTGCGGGATTTCGTCAAGCCGCTTATCACGGATCAGATTCCCCACCCTTGTGATCCTGCCGTCGCCCTCTGCCGTTACCAGAGCCCCTTTTTGGTCCGCCCTGTTGACCATGGAACGGAACTTATGAATCCTAAATTTCTTCCCATATTGGGTTACCCGCACCTGGCGGTAGAATACAGGGCCTTTCGAGTCTGCCTTGATGGCTACGGCAAGAATCAGAAATAATGGAGAAAGCAAAAAAAGCAGTATCAGCGATGCCGCGACATCAAAAATACGCTTTAGCATAAGGCTATTCTTTTTTCGCTGGAGGATTCGGTAATATTTCCTGACCTCGTCAGTCTGCATAAACTCAGGGAGAGCCTCCCATTTTCTTAAAACCATTTTTTATGTATGCCTCTCTCAAAAGTATGGAGTTATGACTCAATAACCAATTATGAATCAATAGCCAGCCGTATATAACATATCTGCAAACTTTATTGGCTGATTCCGGAGAAATCGCCAGCTTCGGGAATATGTGGCTGATTATAAATCGGGATAGATTTTTTCACAAGCATTCTATACTTCTCCAAAATATACCCAACCTCTTCATCTGTCAGCTTTGTGTGCAGCGGCAATGTCACTTCATTTTCAAACATTCCGTAGCTGTTGGGGTAATCTTCTATCCGAAATCCCATTCTTTTATATGCCGTATGCATGGGCAAGGGCTTATAATGTACATTTGCCGAAATTCCCTGCACTCCCAGCTTCTCTATAATTTCCTGCCTTTCCGCCAGTCCGATTCCCGGAATACGCGTGATGTACAGATGTCCGGAAGATGTATGTTCTTCCGTAAAATGGGGCAGGGTCTCCACTCCCAACGGCTTAAGCACACTGTCATACCTCTCTATGAGCTCCCTGCGCCGCTTGAGCATTCCGGGGTATCTGCCGAACTGGGCTAACCCGATTGCTCCCATAATATCCGTCATATTGCACTTATACCAGGGTCCCACAATGTCGTACTCCCAGGCTCCTGGTCCCGTCTTTGACAGGGCATCCTTACTCTGCCCATGGAGGGAAAGTAACTGTAAATGATGGTAGATTTCTTCATCATCTGCTCCTTCTATCCGCCAGAACATCGCCCCTCCCTCTGCTGTGGTGAAGTTCTTCACCGCATGGAAACTGAAATTCGTAAAGTCCCCAATGGAACCAATCATTCTCCCTTTATAGGCAGCTCCCAGGGCATGGGCCGCATCCTCCACAATAGCTGCGCGCCCTATGGACTCCTGCAGCCTGTTGGACGGGCGGAAAATCCCTTTCTTTCGATTAACAATCTCAAACAGTCGGTCATAATCGCAGGGAATTCCCCCGAGATCCACAGGAATAATCGCCTTGGTGTGCTCATTGACTGCCCGCTCCAAGGCGTCATAATCCATCTCCGGACTTCCTTCCTGGCAGTCGATTAAGACTGGCTTTGCGCCCACATGGCAGATCACGGAAGCAGAGGCCGTATAAGTATAAGCACAGGTGATCACTTCATCCTCCTCGCTGCCATAGCTTCCATCCATTCCGCAGGAATCCCTGCCGATTCCCAGCAGCCTCAGGCTCATTTCCGCTGCCGCTGTCTGACTGTTTAAACAGATACACTTCTCCTCGCCTACATAACCTGCCAGCAGGTTTTCCAGCTTCTTTACCTTTGGGCCGGTTGTGATCCAGCCGGAGCGCAGAGTGTCTGTCACTTCATTGATCTCATCCTCCGAAATATCCGGAGGCGAGAATGAAATATTCATTTTTTTTTCTTCCATACTAATCCCTTTCCAGCCAAATCCTCTCCAAAGCCTCTTCTAAATCTCTTTAAATCTCTTCTAAACCCCTTTAAAAACGTGAAGGCTGGTTTAAAAGTTGTATGGTTCCGGCGCAACATATCCCAGCAATGAAGACGGATAATCTGCACTGGAAGCATTTATACTGAGCGTCTGATAAATCTGCCGCACAGTATCATTTGATGCGCACAGCCACATGAGGAATTATGACGCTTTGTGGCCGTGGCTGTCGCCATACTCACGTCAGATTTCATCAGCCGTGAGTATATTTTCAGGCATGCTTCGCCATTCCGCAATCGCTTCTGCAATCCCGGATCTTATGCCTCTCACTGTATCCATCACCTCTGGCACTGCGCGCGAAGCGTCAAATGCTTTCGGCAACTTCTTGTAAAACATTTCAAAAATATCTACAAAAAAGACAGTTTTTCGTTCCTATCTTGTTATTATCTTGTTACTATCTTCTCTCCGTAATCCCCATTCCCAGTGTCACTTCCACCTCATGCCCCAGCAGCTGCACTTCCATCACTACCAGCCGCTTATGCCGCAGAATCTTTTTCACTTTCCCTTTAAAATCTTTCAATGGCCCGGATGTGACTACAAGCTGTTCTCCTTCGAGATACCCTTCCGAGTATTTCACGACATGACCCTCTCCGCCGAGCTGCCTCAGATATGCTTCCTCCTCCGGCTGAATCGGCGTCATTTCTTCCCCGGTCCTCAGCACTTTCGTCATAGTATAGATCCGGTTCAGGCGGTTATAGAAATCTTCAATCTGATCCGTCTCGATAAACACATACCCCGGAAAAAGCCTGGATGTGATCAGCGTTCTTTCTCCATGAACCTTCGTCCATCTCTCCGCCTGCGGGACAAACACGTCCTCGCCCTCAGCCACAACCCGCTCCCGGCACTGCCTGGCGATCTCTAATTCCCGGCCGGTATAGACCTGTATGACATACCACATATCAAGTCTTCTCCGTGATTTCCAGGCCTACGCCTACCAGCTTTTCCTGGTCGTCCAGCCTCATACTGAGAAATCCTTTACGCTTATGGCGGTCGATTTTCTTAATTCTGGATTCCATGCCTCTGAGTACTCCGGACCTGACCTTCAGAACGCCTTTTTCGATCACGCCGTAAGACATACCGATTTCATCTTTCCCATCCGTCAGCTTCCTAAGAAGCTCTTCCTCCTCCGGCCTGACCGGACAGAAACTGCTGCCGGTTCCGAGAAGTCTTGAGAATTCTGTCATGCGGCCGAGAACTTCCGAAACGGGTTTTGGGTCGTCCGTCACCAGGAACATATATCCTGGCAGGAGCCTTTCTTTTTCCTCATGCCACTGGCCCAGGTATTTTTTCTTTTTTACGTAATACAGGATCTTGCAATCCTCGTAGGAATGGTCCGGCAGCATCTTCTCCACCCGCTGCCGCATGGGCTCTTCCTGGCCTGTTTTCGTCTGTATCACATACCACATTTCCACCAGCTCCTTTATTTTTCGCATTTGTATCTGCTCAGTACCCTCACAGATACGCCTGCAATCCCATGTAAATTGACTTCGTCAATGGGGATTGAACTTGTAGCTTATACGCTTTCGTACGGATAGCGCAGTAAATGCGCTATCCTGTACTGATCAGTTGTCTCAATTTTTCACTTGTTTTTCAGTTAAAGTACACTTGTTTTTATCCCCAAAACTGCTTCCCCATCCTGTCCGCACATTCCCGAAAAATCCCGGAAATTCAACGTTTTTCAGGGTTTTTGAGTGGGGAATAAACCATGGTATTTTCCCCAAAAGGTCTTGAAATATTTTTGTGGATGTGATAACATATTTT
>VSNK01000391.1 GCA_009774255.1 Faecalicatena sp. | reverse complement strand
AATTGAAAGAAGTTATTTTTGTATAATTCCAACAAAAAGCCAATATTTTATTTGAAAAAATTGTAAAATCTGTGTACTAAACAATAAAATGATGATATAATGAGTAAAATAACTGTAACTGTAATCCCAATCCCCATTGACGAGGTCAATTTTCATGGGATTGTGGTCGTATCTGTGAGGATACTGAGCAGACACGAATAACTAGAAATGGGGTGACGGTATGATCAAAAAGGAAATGATCGCCATGCTGCTGGCAGGCGGACAGGGCAGCAGACTGGGAGTGCTTACCGCGAAGGTGGCCAAGCCCGCAGTATCTTTCGGTGGCAAATACCGTATTATTGATTTCCCGCTCAGCAATTGTATTAATTCCGGAGTTGACACGGTAGGAGTACTGACACAATATCAGCCGCTGCGGCTGAATACGCATATAGGAATCGGAATTCCGTGGGATCTGGACAGGAATATCGGTGGGGTGTCGATCTTGCCGCCTTATGAGAAGAGCGCGAACAGTGAGTGGTATACTGGAACTGCCAATGCTATTTACCAGAATCTGGATTATATGGAGAGCTACCATCCGGATTATGTGCTGATCCTGTCCGGAGACCATATTTATAAGATGGATTATGAAGTGATGCTTGCCAGCCATAAGTCTAACAAAGCGGATGTGACGATCGCGGCGATGCCGGTGCCGAAGGAGGAAGCAAGCCGTTTCGGAATCCTTGTAACAGACAAGGCGGGACAGATCAGCAGATTCGAAGAAAAGCCGGAGAAGCCCGGGAGCAATCTGGCCTCCATGGGAATTTATATTTTCAGCTGGGAGGTTCTCAAGGAAGCACTGCTCCGGCTTTCCGCCCAGCCAGGCTGTGATTTTGGAAAGCACATTATTCCCTACTGCGGCGCGAAGGGAAAGCGCATGTTTGCCTATGAATATAACGGATACTGGAAGGATGTGGGAACGCTTGGCTCTTATTGGGAGTCCAACATGGAACTGATTGATATTATCCCCGAATTCAATCTTTATGAAGAGTTCTGGAAGATCTATACCAATTGTATGAATCTTCCGCCGCAGTACATATCTCCGGAAGGCGTGGCAGATAAATGCATCATCAGCAACGGCTCCGAGATCTATGGGGAAGTGCATTCTTCTGTTCTTGGTGCCGGGGTGATAATCGGAAAAGGAAGTGTTGTGCGGGATTCGATTATTATGCGGGATGTTACGATTGGTGAGAATTGTGTGATTGAAAAAGCGATCATTGCGGAGAATACGGAAGTAGGCGGCGACGCGGTGATCGGGATCGGAAGTGACATACCCAACCGGGTAAGGCCGGATATCTATAACAGCGGGTTGGCTGTCATCGGTGAGAACTCAAGGATTCCCTTCGGCGTACAGATCGGGAAGAACACTGCCATCAGCGGCGTGACGGCAGCGGCGGATTATCCGAACGGGGTGCTGGACAGCGGCGAGACATTGATAAAGGCAGGTGATCGTGTATGAGAGCGGTAGGAATTATTCTGGCAGGAGGCAACAACAGGCGGATGCATGAACTGACCGCAAAGCGCGCGGTTGCGGCGATGCCGATCGCGTCCAGCTACCGGGCCATTGATTTTGCATTGAGCAACATGACGAATTCACATATTCAGAAGGTTGCGGTACTGACACAGTATAACGCGCGGTCACTGGATGAGCATCTGAATTCTGCCAAGTGGTGGGATTTCGGGAGAAAGCAGGGAGGACTGTATATCTTCACACCGACCATTACGGCGGAGAACGGATACTGGTACCGGGGAACCGCGGACGCGATCTACCAGAATCTGGATTTTCTGAAGAGATGTCATGAGCCCTATGTGATCATTGCCTCCGGGGATGCGGTGTACAAGCTGGATTACAATAAGGTGCTGGAGTATCACATTGCGAAAAAGGCGGATGTAACGGTAGTGGTAAAAGAACTGGCGGATACGGACGACGCGACTCGCTTCGGCACCATACGGATGAATGAGTCGGCTCGGATTCAGGAATTTGAAGAGAAGCCGATGGTGGCAAACTCCCAGACGATCTCTACCGGGATCTATATCATTCGGAGAAGACTGCTTATAGACCTGATAGAGCACTGTGCCGAGGAAGAGCGCTATGACTTTGTAACGGATATTTTAATCCGTTATAAGAATCTGAAAAAAATATATGGGTATAAGCTCCGCGGTTATTGGAATAATATTTCCAGGATCGATGCATATTATCAGACGAACATGGATTTCCTGAAGCCGGAGGTGCGCAATTACTTTTTCAGGGAACTTCCCACAGTGTACTCGAAAGTAAGCGACCTGCCTCCTGCAAAATACAATCCGGGCGCGGCGGTGAAGAACTGCCTGATCGGAAGCGGAAGTATAGTCAACGGCACGGTAGAGAATTCGGTGTTATTTAAAAAAGTTTTTGTGGGAAATAACTGCGTTATCAAAAATTCGATTATATTAAATGATGTATATCTTGGAGATCATACATATATCGAAAACTGCATTGTAGAAAGCCGGGGGACGATCCGGGCAAATACAAGGCATGTCGGAGAGGATGGGATCAAAGTGGTTGTAGAGAGGAATGAGAGGTATCTGATATAAAATCAGAATAAGACGCCGGGGACCTCCTGGCCGGGGTTTTATACTGTGCGTCAGATAAATCTGCCGTGCAGTATAACATGATGCGCACAGCCGCACAAGGAATTATGCCGCTTTGCGGCTGCGGCTGGCGCGATACTCACGGCAGATTTCATCGGACGTGAGTATAGAAAATGGCAGTCTGGCTGGCAGCTTTTGGAAATTGCCGACCTGCAAATATAAAAAGAGATGAAGGTGTGTTAAAAAGTCTTTTCGGTACGGATGATGGGATGAATGGACAGGCTTGCGAAGGGCTGTACCGGGGAATGCAGACAGAGAAAGGAGACTGGATATGCAGATCACAGATGTGCGTGTACGAAAAGTGGCAAAGGAAGGAAAATTAAAAGCGGTTGTTTCAATTACGATGGATGGTGAATTTGTAGTTCATGATATCAAGGTGATTGAAGGAGAGAAGGGATTGTTTATTGCAATGCCGAGCAAAAAAGCGATGGACGGAGAATACAGGGATATCGCACACCCGATTAACTCTGACACGAGAGATATGATTCAGGATATGATTCTGAAAAAATATCAGGAAACGGCAGGAGGGGAGGACGACATATAAAATATGCTATAGGATAATTACTGCGGCAGCCGGTTGATCAGAGATCAGCCGGCTGCCCTGCGTCAAAGACAATTTCCATGGGCTTGCGGGTGCATCTGCAAGGGGACTGAGGAAGATATGAAAGATTATTTTTCGGCCGTTCCTACGGATCCTTGGGGAAGCTCGGGCATGTGCTCAAAGGACAGAGGTGCTCCGGTCACCGGATGGAGGAAGGAGAGGCCTGACGCATAGAGCCGGAGTTGTCCTGACAAAGGATGAGGGGATTCAGGGGAGATACGGCCATATTTTTTATCTCCGACGACGGAGCAGCCGATATGTGCCATCTGGACCCGAATCTGATGGTGACGGCCGGTGTCCAGAGTAATCTCGGCAAGGGCACAGTCGTCTTGCGTGCGCAGTACTTTATAATGCAGCCTCGCCAGTCTGGCTCCGGGTGTGTCAGGCGTACAGATGCGGGAAGTGTTGGTACGCCCGTCTTTTACCAGATAGTCCTCCAGAGTTGCTTCCGTCTGCGGCGGAACGGCACTTAAGAGGGCAAGATAGTGCTTGCCGAAACTAGAGGATTGAAGCTGATGACTGAGTGCTTTGGCGGCAGCCGGTGTCTTTGCGAATACAAGCAGGCCCTCCACGGGCTGATCCAGGCGGTGGATGAGGGCGAGATAAGGCTCCCCCTTTCCTGAATGAGAACTGTGGAGATGATTTTTCAGAATGCTGACCATGTCAGGAGTGCAAAGCTGTCTGCTCTGGACAGGGATTCCTGCGGGCTTCACACAGACAAGAATATGCCTGTCTTCAAATATGATTTCCAGTTTCATGAAAAGATTCTCCTTTATTA
>VSNK01000390.1 GCA_009774255.1 Faecalicatena sp. | reverse complement strand
GCATCACTGACAAATACTTTCGCATGGACAACCCCCGGTGTATATTCATATATTTTTACTCCTGACTCCATGAGGGAGGCATAATGGGTCTTCGCCAGAGCATAAGGAATCCTTTTATCAGGAATCCCTGGCAGAACCAGGACAACCTCCACGCCTCTTTCGGCAGCAAATTTCAGGGCTGTCTCCATCTCCCCATCCAAAATCAGATAAGGCGTCATAATATGTACACATTTTACAGAGCGGTTCAGCATATCCATATACACCCGCTCCCCTACCCTGTCATCATCCAGGGGACAGTCCCCATAAGGAATGACATACAAAGTCCCCCAGCCACTGCCCTGAAAAATTCCACATGCTTAAGCTCATATCCCTTCTCCATAAAATTCGGGTCTGTGCTGACCTTTACAAGAATCACCTTAACTCCCTACAATAACAGTACAAATAAATTTCATCTTTCCCATAACACCTTCTCCTTTATTTTTTGTTCATTTCTATCATAAACCAGACAGTAACTGTCCGGTCAATAGGCAATTTTAAAATATATATAAAATTTGAAAACTGTCAGAGTTATTGGACAAGAACCGGAAAAATAGATGAAGTCCTCTGTCCTAAGCGCCAGCGATGCATGTTTAGGACGGACCGGAACGGAGTGTAGACGGGCTGAATTCTATTCAAGGCGCAGCGTGCATCTTCTCAGCCAATCAGCGTGGTGATTGGCTGGGGAGTGAACAGTAACCAAAACCGGTTACTATTCACGGCCTAACCGACCGCTCATAGTAACGACATCTGCCATTTAAAATCGCTTTCGGCGATGGGCAGATGTCATCGCCCCATCACTTTTCTGGCGGCTAACCGTGCAGCAAGTGCACGGTTAGGCCGTGAACAGTAACCAAAACCGCCCAAAGTCGCAGATCTTTAATATAAATTTATACTAAATATTTGATATTTGTAGTATAATGTTTCTGGTTAAGTATGGAACAGTCCGGGAGATTCGCAAAACTGTGCTGTCGTACTCTTGCGTCTGCTAACGCAGTCGCCTTTTGCTCATTGAGGAAGAATTGATGTCCGGTATTCCTGCCGGGAAGGAAAAGGATTTTAGAAGTGGTTGTATGATTGAATGGAGTACTCTGGAGAAGGACATGGGGAAATTCAATCATATGATGGAAGTACCAAAAGGTATTATGGTGCTTTAGAAGGAGAACGATATGGAACACCTGCGCTGCGTAATTGAAAGAATTACTTACACGAATCCGGAAAATGGTTACACCGTATTAAAGGTAGCGGCCAGGAATTATAATGACCTGGTCACGGTTGTCGGAATCATGCCGGATACACATGTCGGCTCCGTATTATCTCTGGAGGGTTTCTGGAAGATGGATGCCAAATACGGCAGGCAGTTTTCCGTGGAGAGATTCGAGGAGACACTCCCTGCGACGGTCTATGGAATTGAGAAATATCTGGGCTCCGGTCTGGTGAAAGGTGTCGGGCCGAAGTTCGCAAAGCGGATCGTCCAAAAATTCGGAAAGGATACGCTGGACGTGATCGAGGATACGCCGGATGAACTCATCAAAGTAGAGGGAATTGGGAAAATCCGTGTGGAACGGATCAAGAAGAGCTGGCAGGAGCAGAAAGAGATTAAAAATATCATGCTTTTTCTGCAGAGCCATGAAGTCAACACCACCCATGCCACAAAGATTTTTAAAACCTATGGAAGCGACAGTATCAGTGTGGTGCAGGAGAACCCTTACCGCCTGGCGGAGGATGTCTGGGGAATCGGATTTAAGACTGCGGATATGATCGCTCAAAAGCTGGGAATAGAAAAAGGACGTTTTATCCGTTTGCGGAGCGGGCTGTTCTATACATTGAACAAACTGTCGGAAAACGGGCATTGCTATGGCGACAGGGAGCAGTTGATCAATAAAGCGGTGGAGCTTTTGGAAGTGGACGCACCGGAGTTGGAGATGACATTGGATGAAATGCTCCGCACAGAGGATGTGATCAAGGATGAAGAGGCGATTTATCTGCCGCCTTTTTTCTTTTCGGAGACCGGGTGCGCCAGAAGGCTGATCAAACTAATGCTTTCCGGGCGCAAGGTGAAGATGGACGTACAGGCAGTTATGTCTCAGGTGCTGCAGCAATCCGGAATTACATATGATGAGATCCAGCTGGAGGCGATCCGCATGGCGATTTCCTCAAAAGTGATGATCCTGACCGGCGGGCCGGGAACCGGGAAGACGACAACAACTATGGGAATCATTTCCGCTTATCGCAGGGCAGGATGCCGGATCACGCTGGCGGCACCTACCGGAAGAGCGGCAAAGCGGATGTCTGAAACGACCGGGATGGAAGCGAAAACGATTCACCGGATGCTGGAATATAAACCTCCGGAGGGATATCAGAAGAATGAAGAAAATCCGCTGGAAGGAGATGTCCTGATACTGGATGAGTGTTCTATGATTGATGTGATGCTCATGTATAATCTCCTGAAGGCGGTTCCGGAACATATGACATTGCTCATGGTTGGCGATACGGATCAGCTTCCAAGTGTGGGCGCGGGAAATGTCCTGAAGGATATTATTGCTTCGGGCCGGGTCCCAGTCGTGCGGCTGACCAGAATATTCAGACAGGCACAGGGCAGCAGGATCATCATGAATGCACATCGGATCAACAGAGGCGAACCCATTGATATGCGCGGCGGGAAGAATTCCGATTTCTTTATTGCAGCAAAAGAGACTAATGAGGAAGTGGTGGACACATTGGTAAAGTTCTGTACAAAGAATCTGCCCTGCTATTATCATGTGGATGCTTTTCAGGATATTCAGGTGCTGACGCCGATGCAGAGGGGAACCTGCGGGGCGGCAAACTTGAATCAGGTGCTGCAGGAGGCCATGAATCCGTCCAAAATATTTCTCCGCAGGAGCGGAACACAGTACCGGCTGCATGATAAGGTCATGCAGATCCGCAACAATTATGATAAGGAAGTATTCAACGGTGATATCGGAACTATCTGTAAGGTTGATATGGAGGAGCGGGAGCTGACGGTAGATTATGAAGGCCGGGAGATTCTCTATGATGTCAGTGAGTTGGACGAGCTGGTGCTGGCCTATGCCATCACGATTCATAAGGCACAGGGAAGCGAATATCCGATTGTGGTGATGCCATTTACCATGAGCCATTTTGTGATGCTGCAGAGAAACCTGCTGTATACAGGAGTTACCAGGGCAAAGAAGATCCTGGTGCTGATTGGGGAGAAAAAAGCGGTCAGCTATGCCATAAGGAATGAGACTACTGCGGCAAGGAATACGAAGCTTGCCAAACGTCTGGCGGATGGCAGTATGGAGTCTAAGGCCGTGAAGGCGGATATCCTGAAACAGCGGTTAACTGACGAAAATGCAGGACAGCAGAAAAAGAAACCAAGGATGATTACTTATAAGAATGGCGTGCAGCCGATGAAGGCCGCGGAGGAGCCGGTCAGTTATGGAGGAGATATATTTGAACGGCTGGCTCATTCAAAGTTTCGGAGCAGTTTTTCCTTAAAAGCAAATGACAGGGCCTATATTGCTGACAAGGGAATGGATACGATACGCAGTCATGCACATGGCTTTGTAGAAAAACGGCTTGCTCCGGCAGAACCGCAGAATGACGGGAAGCAGACGCCGATGAGGGGCCATCCGGTGTTCGTTGCCCAGCATGCGACAGCCACCTGCTGCAGAGGATGCTTGGAGAAATGGCACAATATCCCAAGAGGCAGGAAACTGACCATACAGGAGCAGGATTATGTAGTAGATATTATTTTGCGGTGGATAGACAGGCAGAATGAGGAAACGGATCGGCTTCATCCTTTCGTATCATCATAACCTTGCCAATGAAAGTTTGCGGAGTATACGGGCTTTAGGGGATATTAAAAATGTGACCGCAATGGAATATGGAATAACACATAGCCAGCATGATGCTTACTTTAATCTTATTAATAGATGGGAATATGAAGGTTACTATTCACGGTGCCTTGCACCCCGCTGCAAGGCATCCGGCCGATAAAGCTGCGGTTTCAGGCATCCAGCCCCT
>VSNK01000039.1 GCA_009774255.1 Faecalicatena sp. | reverse complement strand
GGATGTCAGAGAAAAGAGGATTGAATGTTCACTGAGGGCTTATCATTAAAAAAATTAAAAAAATTCGGGGGGGGGGTAATTTTTTTTATATTACTTTGTATGGGATGTACAAATCCGGAAAAAACAATCAATACAGAGAACCAAATTTCTTTATCAGGGGATGATACCTGGGAAGCAGACATATCCGATAATAAACAACATCATATCGAGACAATTCCGACCAGGGAATATGGTACGGAAGTTTTTGTAAATGGAAAAAGGGAATCCTATGATGTGATGGCATTAGAATATAATCCTGTAATTAATGACAATGGAAATTATGCCTATATTTCTGAATTGTCGGGAGAAGGATATAGGGTGGTCGTAGATGGAGATATAGTTTTTGATACGGGTGCATTATTGCACTATCTTAAAATTTCAGATACACAGGCTATATTTTTTATGTTGGATAAAGCAGAGAATGTGACTCGGTTATATTCAGTTGATATTGCTGAAAAGCAATGGACGCATGTGTCTTCCTATAAAGAAGAGTATATTGAGGAGGCCAGAGCGTATTCGTTAGATCGTTTTGCGTTTATAACAAGTCGAATGTCAGTTCATGGAGAAAAATCATATTCTCTTTACTCTTATGATACATCGAAGGAAGAATTGCCGGAAAAATTGATTGAGGATTCAAGACAAAAGTTATTTTTTACGACAGAGGAGAATAATATAAAAGCGTCAGTCTTTATGAATAGAGCAGATGAAAAGGCTATTATTGTAGATAAGATAGAACTTACGGAAAATGCGGCATATTTGTTCAACGCATATAGGCTTGTATATGGGGAACAGAGAAATAGTCCTTTTTCAAAAGCAAATGACTTTCGAGGAAGAATTTCCTGGAATGAAAGTTATCGTATCAGAGGATTAGCGGAGCTTTATAAAAAGACAGAAGATAAAGATTTATATGAGAAAATAGTAGACACTGCCAGAAATGTCTTGGCGGCAAGAAATCATGCGATTGATGTAGAAGAGAATGAATACCTGCCAGGATTTTTATGGTGTGAAAAGGCATATTCCATCGACCAAAAACCAATATCCTGTATTGTAAACAACTGTGAAATTCTTAGCGCATTGCTTTTTACATTGACAGAGGGAGTGATAAAAGAGGATTGTACTTTATATAATGATATACTACGGACAGCTGTAAAAGCTTATGAATATTACGAAACAGATTACAAAGAGGGGCATTATAGTCTGCCGCCTGGTTATCCGATGGCATATGACGGAATGGAGGTTCCATGGAACTGGCAAAATTCGATGGCAGAAGTATTGTTGGATTTATATCTCTTAACAGGTAACGATAAGTATCTGATACGATGCGAAGAACTCCTGTCTGAATTTAAAAATGAGTGGACTTTGGATGGGGAACGGATTTACTGGCGTTATTGGCCATCTTCATATTATCGCGAGTGTGGTATATCGGAACAGGACGCCCTCTATGAAGACACAAGTCATGCGAGCATATCGGTCAGGCTTTTGTGTAGGTATTATTCTTATATTTCTGATGGAATAGTTTTAGAAGATGATCTGAAAAAAATTCAGAATAGTATGAAGTATTTTTGCTTTCAGGACGGATTCTCAGGCTTCATAAACGGAGACACAGAGTATCAGCCAAAAGCATGGATATACCCGGCGGGAACCTGGTGGAGCTATTTGAACAACGATGAGTATGAAAATTTTATAAGGCAAGGTTCCATAAACAGTTATCCAGAGTGGGATAATATAGGAAGGCTGTTTACAAATGCTAAATATTTTGATCCTGATATAGAAAATACGGAAGGAACTGTGGAACGACTTGTAATTTGTTTTGATAGGGATTCATTTCAGATAAGCACAAAGGATTCATTCCATTTGGATGACATAGATATCAAAGAATATGTGAAAAATAACTAACTTACTTAAACTTCCCACACCAATTGGTATGGGAAGTTTGAGTTTCTAAGTATGTTTCTTTTCTACAGCATCTATTTCAGAAATTAAAATATTGCCGTACATAATACCGGAGAGATTCCTCGTACACCGTTCCCTTTTCGGTTATTTCGATAAAAGCCATAATATCGCGAAATGCCCGTGAAATATGATTGATCCGGCTGTTTATAGATTCCAGCAGATCGTCTTTTAACCTTTCGTCATCGCATGTACAATAGCGATCATAGCTTTCCAGCATCCGTGTACTTTGCCGGTGAATGATCAAAAGATTATTGTATACCGTTTTCTCAATACTTTCTGGTTCCTTCGGAACATGAAATCCCAGATCCCGAATTTCATTTGGAATATCTACCATGTGCGTGTTCACCCTCTTTTTCTAATCTTGCTTTATTTATTAAATAGTCCCATCTCAGATATTTTTTTTTGATTTCCATGCGTTCAAGATACCGCTGATAATTTTTGGCGATGATATATAGTTCGTCCCGCAACACTTTGGGATAATAATCTGTCATGGGGAAAGCATTCAGAATACCTGTTGCGAAGATATAACCTTCCGGCATGTAGGAATATTCCAGAATATCACAAGGCAGTTGCTCCTGTTCAAAAAAATGACTGCAGAAATCATAAATATCGCAGCGCTTCAAAAAATCATTACAATATATGATCAGGTCAATATCACTGACTCCGGGTTTAAAATCCTGGCGTATAAAGCTGCCGAATATATATACGTTGTAATCACTTTCATCAGGAAAGGTACGGATCAGTTCCGCCTGGAAACGAACCAGAAGTTCCCGCCTTTTCTCCCAGGTATCCAGTGCCATTCTATCACCTCATTATTGGTTATTTATACATGGATGTGCAGGCCGGGGACTCCTTGGAACCTCCAACCAACCACACAGCTGAAAGATCTTTGCTATTGTTATTGTGCCTGTTTTTCAGAGATATGTCAATAGAAATAATAAAACGAAAGCCTGAATCACTCTCGTTACTGTTCACGGCCTAACCCTACACTCGCTGCACGGTCAGCCGCCAGAAAAGTGATGGGGCGATGACATCTGCCCCATCGCCGAAGGCGATTTAAAAAGGCAGATGTCGTTACTATGAGCGGCCGGTTAGGCCGTGAATAGTAACTCACACTCAAAGTTGAAGTCCCCATTTGCAATCGTTAGGCGCTTAGGAACAATTTCTTGCGCAAAATGGCAAAACTTTCATATCTTGCAATTCTGGTTTATCCAGGTTAGGGTGTGATATCGCACAGCACTGCGGGGGTTGGAGTCAGCCATGTCATACAACTCGAAGACATTTTCTGTTCTGAGAAGTTAATCAAAAGTTGCTTTATTCATGTGGTGTTGATCTATACCGTACAAAGTCAGAGTTCTCTTTTATCCTGTATTCGGATGGACTTTTTCCGTACCATTTGCGGAATGCTTCAGCATAATAACTGCTTCCGTTGAAACCAACGGCATTCGCAATTTCCGTAACGGTCATATCTGTACTTTTGAGGAGCGTTGTACTTTTATCAAGCCGATACTGCATTAAATAGGTATTGGGTGTCTGTCCTATATATTTTGCAAATAGTTTACAGCATTTGCTCTGTCCTACGGCGCCAGCGGCAGCAATATCAGCAAGTGTAATTTTAACAGTGTAGTTTTGCTGAATAAAGCCTATCATATTTTTCAGAATGGAAAGATCGGCATATTGCCTTTTTGGCTGATTTCCCGTTGGTATGTTTTCATAAAGCTGTATCCATATGCTTAGAAACAGAGCCTGGATTTTCAGCGCCGCGGCCTCTTTGTATTTTATGGAATATATCATTTTAATAAATTGTAAGATTGTGCATTGCCATGGAATGCCGGAGTCCAATTTTATATAAGCCGTGTTCCTATTGTGCAGAACCGGTAATACAAAGTCCCGCTCATAGGCGTAAGTTGCGCACAGCATAAGCGGATGCAGAAGGATACAAATGAAATCACACTCCCTTTTTGGGGCAGAAAAGCCAAAATGAATCTGTCTCGCATTGACGAGAATCCCTTCATTTTCTTTCATTGTAATAATCTCACCGTTCACATTATACTGCATTTCTCCCGATAAAACGGCAATCAATTCAATATCATCATGCCAGTGGGTGGGAGCGGCATAATTCGGATAGGACGAAAGCAGGGCCCTCCGGATATAAATAGGGTAGTCGGTATAGTCGTACCGCACTTTTTCGGAACGGTCATCTTTTAGCTCTAGAAGCGGCATAGTTCGTAAACCTCGCAGGATTGTTATGAAATAGGGTGCAATATTGATAGATATTCAGTTGAATTCGCGGTTTAATTATATGAAATGGGATGAAATCTGTCAATACAGGAGGGACACAGATATGCGGGAAGAAGAAAAAATTAAGGCGGGGGTTTTATTTTGTCCCGGCGATTCCGAGTTGAAGGCGATTAAGCTGAAAACCCACAATCTGAATGTGGACTATAACAGCACCCATGAGGACGAAACCCAAAAGCGGGCTGCAATCCTTTCTGAAATCATCGGGGAGTTCGGGGAAGGCGGTTTTATACAGGGGCCGATTGCTTTTCATTATGGGAAGCATACGAAAATAGGCAAAAACTTTTTTGGGAATTTCAATCTGACCATTCAGGACGATGCTGAGGTCACGATTGGGGATAACTGCAATTTCGGCCCAAATGTAACGATTGTAACGCCTGTCCATCCAATGCTGCCGGATGAGCGCCGCGAAATGCTGACAGCCAAAGGAGAAAGAAAGCATCTTTGTTATGCAAAGCCTGTACATATCGGCAATGACTGCTGGTTTGGCGCTTCGGTGACCGTCTGTCCCGGCGTGACAATAGGAGATAACTGTGTGATAGGCGCAGGCAGTGTGATAACAAGGGATATTCCTGCAAACAGCTTTGCCGCAGGTGTTCCGTGCCGGGTGATTCGGGAAATCACAGAAGCTGACAGCATAAAGCATAAGCCGGAAATTATGTCAGATAATATGGTGATCGAACATGAGAGATGAACAGCCGAACGATTTTACCAAAAAACTTTTGACCCTTGTATTCCCCATTGCATTTCAGCAGTTTATGCTGGCGATGGTCAGTGCTTCAGATGCTCTTATGCTTGGCATGCTGACACAGGACTCCCTTTCAGCAGTATCCCTGGCAAGCCAGGTGACATTTGTTGAAAACTTATTTCTGGCTGCGATGACTATAGGGCTTTCCATGTTTGCGGCCCAGTATTGGGGCAAGGAAGACAAAGCGGCCGTGGAACGGATCTTTGCCTATGTTATGAAAGTGACTGCCGCTGTCTCGTTTTTGTTTTTCCTTGCGGGGCTGTGTATTCCGGGTGCTTTGATGCGCATATTTACAAATGAGCATCCCCTGATTGCAGGAGGCAGGATTTATCTGCGGACAGTCTCCTCGGCTTTCCTGCTGACAGGCATTTCACAGATATATCTCTGCATCTTGAAGAACACGGGCAAAGCGGCAAAATCCAGTGTGATCAGTTCCGTAAGCGTTGTGGTCAATATCATACTGAATGCCATCCTTATCTTCGGGTGGTTCGGGCTGCCCAGGATGGGAATCGCAGGCGCGGCGCTGGCAACCGTGATTGCCAGAGTGACAGAGGTGGCGTGGTGTATGTTTGAAACCGCAAAGAAAGACGGTGTTAAACTGAGACTGTGCCATATGATGCACGATGACAAGGTGCTGAGACATGACTTTTGGAAATATTCCTCTCCTGTTCTCGGCAACGAGATTGTCTGGGGCGTGGGCTTCACCATGTATTCGGTGATCATGGGTCATTTGGGGTCGGACGCTGTTGCGGCCAATTCCCTCGCCAATATCGTGAAGAACCTTGTTGCCTGCTTCTGTAATGGAATCGGGAGCGGAGGAGGGATCATGGTGGGCAATGAATTGGGCGCCGGCAGGCTGGAGAAGGCAAGGGAATATGGAGGCAGGTTGTGCAGGCTGTCCGTGTTGTGCGGCATAGCGTCGGGGCTTGTATTGCTTTCCTTAAGCCCGCTGATTCTTGCGGTGACAGATTTAAGCGGTACGGCGCATGTATACCTGAAATGGATGCTTGTCATGTGTTCCTGCTATATGGTCGGAAAGTCTGTGAATGGAACGACAATCGCAGGCATCTTCTGTGCGGGCGGGGATTCAAGGTTCGGTTTCCTTTGTGATACCATAACAATGTGGTGTATTACTGTTCCGCTTGGTTTTCTTGCGGCGTTCACTCTCCGGCTCCCTGTAGTTGCTGTATATTTTATTGTGAATATGGATGAAATTGTCAAGCTTCCGGCAGTGTACCGGCATTATAAAAAATATAAATGGGTTAAAGATCTTACGGTGTAAAATGGAAAAGAGGGAGCGGAATGAAAATTAGAAAAAGGATACAGATTGGAATTGAGCCGCTGTATTTCAAGCGGCGATACGAGCAAAAAGCGAAGCGTTTGCGAGCAGTTTGCGTCAGCAAACTGGAATTGTGGTAATATAAAACAGTGAAAACGGAGGATAAGGAAAATGACAGAACAGGAAAAAATGAAGAACGGGTATTTATGGGGTGATGACGAGGAGAATATGGCACTGCAGGCGCAGGCAAAAAAACTTGTGCGGCAGTTTAACGCATTACCGCCGGAGGACATGGACGGACGGGCTGCGCTCCTTCCTAAACTGTTCGGAGAAGTCGGGAAAAATGTCTGGATTGTGCCACCGCTTACGGCTGCGGTTGGTAAATATGTTTCGATTGGAGACGGCACTTATGCAAACATGAACCTGACCTTGATTGATGACTGGAAAATTACGATAGGGAAAAATGTCCTGATCGGCCCTAATGTGACGCTGTGCACAACAGGGCATCCGGTTCATCCGAAGCACCGGGCAGATGGTATGTATTCCTTCCCTGTTACGATTGGCGATAATGTGTGGATCGGTGCAAACGTGGTTGTCCTGCCGGGGGTTACAATCGGGGAAAATTCTGTAATCGGGGCGGGATCAGTCGTGACAAAGGATATACCGACAAATGTGATAGCATTCGGTAGTCCCTGTAAGGTATACCGGGAAATCAATGAGCATGACGAGGAATATTATTTTAAAGACAGGCGGTTCGACGACCAGCCTGAAAAATAATGTATGGAGGATTAGTGAAAATGGATATGACAAACAGACAGCGCAGAGATGCAGGCATGGCATATATTTCAGATGACACTATTTTTGAGGAACAGTTTGTATGCAGGAAAATCCTGCAGAAATTGAATTTCATGGATCGTTCTGATTTCGCAGGGATTAAGGAAACGGTAAAGGAGCTTTTCGGGAAATCCGAAGATGCTTTTGTCAATCCGCCCTTTTTCTGTGATTATGGGAAGCATATCGAGGTCGGTAAGAATTTCTTTGCAAATTATAACTGTACGCTTTTGGATGTGGCCAAAATCAAGATTGGCGATAACTGTCAGATGGCTCCCAATGTGGCGATTTATACGGCCGGGCATCCGGTTCATCCGGTCAGCCGTAATTCGGCATATGAATATGGCAAGGAAGTGACAGTGGGAGATAACGTGTGGATTGGGGGAAATACGGTAGTATGTCCCGGCGGCCATATAGGCAATAATGTGGTAATTGGCGCGGGCAGTGTGGTGACCAGGGATATTCCGGACTGGTGTATTGCGGCGGGGAATCCGTGCAGGGTCATCCGAAAGATTACGGAAGAAGACAGGCGGAAATTGTTCCGGGATGAGGAGATAGACGAAGAGGCATGGCAGGATATTCTGGGGCGGATGGAATTTGAGGATGAGGAGAACGAATAAGTATGTTTGCAGATTATCATACACATACGGAATTTAGTGATGATTCGGACTATCGAATGGAACAGGCAGTAGAGGATGCCATAGCCATGGGAATGGATGAAATCTGTTTCACCGACCATGTCGATTACGGGATAAAAAAAGATTGGGATGTGGCTTGGAATTTGGTATGCAGACCCACACCACTGCTGTACACGGCACAGTCCCTGCCGCTGTCAGTCATGCTGTTTACCGGGTTCTTCACCGCGATTCCGAATGAAATGATGGAGGCGGCGGTGATTGACGGATGCACGATCTATCAGATGCTGGTGAAGGTCATCTTTCCGCTGATGATGAACTCGATCATGACGGTACTGACTCTTCAGTTTATGTCTTCCTGGAATGACTTGATCTATTCCCAGACATTTATCTCCCTTGCGGAGAAGCGGACGCTGCAGACTCCGTTGATCATGTTTAACGGTTCCCACGGTGAAGTGAACTGGGGCCCGCTGTTCGCGGCAATGTCGATCACGATCATACCGACGCTTGTGATCTATATATTCTTAAGCAAGTTCATGATCAGAGGTATGACCTCCGGCGCGGTGAAAGGATAATTGATTTCTGTAAAAAAATAATTCTAAGGAGTTGCAGGAAAATAACTGATACAGATTGGGCAGGATATTGCTTGGGATGTGTCAGTTGTTTTTCTGCAACGAATAACACAGAGGACGTGACACAGAAGCTGGCGGACGGACTTGGGGCAGACCTCTATGAGATTGTGCCAGCGCAGGCTTAAACCGATGACAGAAATGGTACATTTATCAGCGAAACTATGCAGGTACAGGAAGAAGATTATTTCTGCTAGGTCACGCCCCCCCCTCAACCCCTTGCTCTTGAACACTGGAATGGCCACATACGGCGCAGCGGCATGTGTCAAGGCATGCATAAAAATATGTGTGCCTGAAGTTTATGATTAACGAATCGAGAGTAAATCAGAATCAAACTGTTCCAGCTTATTTTCAGAAAGAACGGTCATGAAACTGTTAATTTTCCTCGGGGTCATCTCGGCTGCCGTTTCCCCATCTACAAATTTTTTCAATACAGGCATATAATTCATACAGATTTTTTTAGAAGATTCATCGGAAAATAATTCCTCCACAGTCCGGTCGATATGAAATTTTCCATTTCTGCCATCGTTATATCCATAAAGCGGGAAATCTCCAAATACATCGCGGAGCCATCTTACACTCATAGGCAGCCACTGTGCATAATAAACGTTGCGGTCAGAAGTAAAACCGGCGCAGGTAAGAGAAGTCCCCAGGGAAAGGCCATGTCCTTTTCCACGAAACATATGCAATTCAAAAGGGACTCTGGCTTTTTCCAGTGCACAGGCAAAAGTAAGTAAATGGATTGGCGGAGTGACAGTGTCGCCATGCATTCCAAACAGGAAACAGGCCGGTGTGTTCCCATCCACGCTTTCCGGGATATCCGGGCAGTCCATTGCACGCAGGTTACTATGTACAATACCGGGGTAACCGAGCAGCAAGGCGTCAGGCCTCTGCCTGCAATGGGTTGACACTGCAGCGGCCAGATGCCCGCCGCCTGAAAAACCAATGAGGGCCAGCCTGCCTTCTTTGCAGAGAAGGGATGTACGCTCTGTACGGATAAAATTGATAGCTTCGCAAACATCGTTCATGGAATCCTCAATCACAGCATCCGGGTCGTCTGTGACAACTGTATATTTGAGGACAAAGGCCTGATAGCCTTCGGCATAATACGCCATGGCAACAGGTTCCCCCTCGCGGGAGCTGCATGTGCGGAAACCGCCGCCGGGAAGGACCAAAATTGCCGGATATTCTTTGATGTTCGGTGTTTCCGGGTCATATTCATGCAGATAGCCTCTTAATACCGCATATTTTCCAAGTTTCTTTTCCATCAGTTTCATAGGGAAATCCTCCTTTTAATTTAGAATCATACTCCACACTGCCAGGCTCGGCAGGGACAGAAGTGTGGAGCAAATTACAAGTTTTGTGCCGAATTCCGGTTCCATATTATATTTTGCAGCCAGAATACTTGTGGTGGCCCCGGCAGGCATGGCGGTCAGAATGACAACCAAACCCCGCACGGTAGAAGACACAGGTAGAAAACCAACCAGGACATATATGAGAAGCGGCATGATGATCAGTCGGTGAATGCAATAGACCCATGCCGTTTTATCAAGGAAAGTTTTCAGCTCCATACTGTTTAGTATCATACCGATGACAAGCATGGAAAATGCCGTGTTGCATGCCCCAAGATAGGAAATCATACCGGCGATTGGCGCCGGAAAACGCAGCCCGGTTAGCATAAGGAAAAGACCTATGGCACAGGCCAGGATACAGGGATGGAATACCGCTTTTTTCAGGGCAGATTTCGGGTCCTTGCTGCCGGAAAAAATAGAAATGCCCTCAGTCCACATCATAATCCGCAGCGGAATCAGGAAGACAGACGCCAAAAGCAGCCCATACGCCCCATAAATTCCTTCTGCAATTGGGGTGCCTAAAAACCCGGCATTGGAACAAATGGTTCCATATTGAAGGCATTTTTTACGCCCTTCCTCTTCTTTCCGGAACATTATTTTACCATATACCACGGAGACAGCCTGCACTGCAATGGACAGAAGCACCACTGCCGCCAGTTCTTCTCCCATCTGGTCCGTAAATTCCATACAGAAAGCCTTTACAATATTACAAGGCAGGATTACATTGATAACTAAATCTGTGATGCATTTCTGGCTTTCCTGATTTACAAGCTTTATTTTCTTAAGCAGGTAACCTATTCCTACCAACAGGAAGATTGTACATTGGAGATTGACCAGTTCCTTCATGGATACGCCTCCTTTTTTTCTATGGTTGTATTATACATCTGCTTATCATATAATACAAATTAATAATAATTATCATTAGTCAATCAAATATAGATCAGTTCGACTTTTGACCGACAGTTCTTAGGGCTGTCGGTCATTGTTCTGCCTTGCCGAAAATGGTTTTTGAAAGGAACAGGGGAACGGGAAATGTGACAAAATGAGAATCAAATGATTTTTACTCGTATAATAAAAAAAAGATAGACGTTGTGATATTTACTATAAAACAGGGAGAGAAATTAGAAGAAATGCTGAAATTTAAATAGATAATTGCAGTTTTTAATCTGTTCTGCTACAATAGAAATCAAATGATTCTATATTGTTTTAAAACATGAGGAAAGATTCAATAAAAGAGGTGATAATTGTTGAAATCAGTAGATTCCAAAACTGTAAACTGCAAGATTAATGGAGAAAATTATTCATTTCAGATTGGAGATGGAAAAGGCGATATTCTGCCTTCAAAAACATTAGCGGAAGTACTTAGAGGCATGCTTCTTCTTACCGGAACAAAAACCCCATGTAATAAAGGTGCATGCGGCGGCTGTACAGTCCTGAAGAATGGCAAACCGACACTGGCCTGTTCTAATCTTATCGTGGAGTGCGACGGGGCGGAAATCCTGACGATCGAGGGATTGAAAGATCCGCAGACCGGAGCGCTTCATCCGATCCAGCAGGCATTTATCGATCTGGACGCTATCCAGTGTGGTATGTGTACGCCGGGAATGACACTTACGGCAAAGGCATTATTAGATGAGAATCCGGCCCCCACCAGAGAGGAAGTAAGTGAGGCCTTGTCGGGAAATATCTGCAGGTGTACAGGATATGAAAAGTACATAGACGGGGTTATGCTGGCAGCGCAGAGAATGCGTGATGCAGGGAAGGAGTGATAAAAGATGGCTTTAAAAGTAGTAGGTCAGAATGTTGAGCGGGTGGATGCAAAAGCGAAAGCCACAGGAGAAGCAAAGTTTACCGTTGACCTGATGCTGCCTGGAATGGTTTATGCAAAATATCTTCGCTGTCCTCATGCACATGCCAGAATTTTATCAATTGATACATCTGAGGCAGAGAAGCTGCCAGGTATCGCAGCAGTAGTGACGCATCTGGATATCGTTGGGAAAAAGCTTCACAATGATGTGTATGACGAGTGTGTCCGTTATCTGGGAGAGGCCGTAGCAGGTATAGCGGCAGTTGATGAGGATACGGCAGAAGAAGCGTTGGAGAAGATCAAGATAGAGTATGAACTGCTTCCGGAGGTGCTGGATATTGACGAGGCATTAAAGGAAGAGGCATATCCCATCTGGAGGGGCGGGAATGTCTGTACCTGGCGGGGAGCACAGCCGGTTACAGACGGGAGTTCTTTCACATGGGAAAAGGGGGAGACCGAAAAAGCGCTGGAAGAGGCTGATGTCGTGGCTTCTTGTGAAGTAGATACCCATGCGCAGTTCCATGGATGCTTAGAACCACATGCGTGTGTTGCAAGCTGGGATCCGGGAATGGAAGTGATGACTATGAATATCTCAAGCCAGGGCATTTTTGATGATCAGGAAAATATTGCAAATGCTCTCGGGTTAAATCTGGATCAGGTGCAGGTCCGCAGCGGATTCGTAGGAGGCGGTTTTGGTTCCAAGGCACACAATACCTGCAAAGAGTACCTGCTCAGCGCAATATTGTCGCAGAAGTGCAAAAAGCCGGTCAGCTATATGCCGTCCAGGAGTGAAGAAGCAATTACAGCAATGCGTCATCCCGCAAGATTTTCCTATAAGATTGGTGCGAAATCTGACGGAACGATTACAGGAATCTATATGAAAGCATTGAGAAGCGGAGGTGCGCACACGTCTCTGCAGATGAATTTCCTGCTTGGAAGCACGGAATATGTAGCGCCGACCTATCTTAGAAGCCCGAATGTAAAATATGAAGGCTGGAGCACCTATACAACCATGCCGTTATGTGCGGCGTTCCGTGGATTCGGCTATTTTGAAGGCGGTATAGGATTTGCGCAGGCAGTGGATATGGCAGCGGAGATGCTTCATATGGATCCGTTGGAATTTCTTTTGAAAAATGTTCCAAGAAAAGGCGATCCGGTCAGCACGGACCAGGGGCCGCTGACTACCGCAGGAATCCGGGAAACCATTGAAGCGTGCGCAAATGCCATAGACTGGAAAAAGAAATGGCATAAACCCGGTGCAAAGAAACTTCCGGACGGAAGAATGCATGGAATTGCTGTGGCGCATGCAATGGGCAGGGCAACTCTGCCGAACTTTGTGACATCCGGTAATGCAACCGTTCAGATAAAGAAAGACGGAAGCGCCAGAGTGTTTGCAGGAATCAGCGATATCGGGCAGGGGCAGGCGACAGCGTTAAAGCAGATCACCGCTGAAGTACTTGGAATACCTTTTAAGGCAGTCACTGTCACATGGGGAGATACGATTGCTCCGCATACAGGAGACCAGGTGGCAAGTTCTACTACCATGATGACAGGAAATGCAGTTATGCTGGCGGCAGAGGATGCAAAGAAAAAATTATTAGAAGCGGCGTCGGCAGCTCTGAAACAGGCGCCGGAAGAATTGGAAATTGAAAATGGCATGGTTATGGTAAAAGAAACGCCGGAGAAAACAATGAGCGTTGCCGCAGTGGTGCAGCTTCCGGGTGTGAAGGTGATTACCGGCATCGGCCAATGGTCTATTACGGATGAACAGGCATCCCCGCGCTCTATGGTTGCATGTATCGCAGAGGTTACGGTAGATATGGAAACCGGTAAGGTGGAAGTTACGGATATGGTGCAGGGGACTGACTGCGGACGCGCCATTTCAAAAGCCAGAGTAGAAGGGCAGATGGACGGGGTACTATCCGGCGGTCTTGGCTATATTCTGACAGAGGAATGGGCAATGGATAAAGAGGATCATGGGCGCATCCTTAATCTGAACCTCTATGATTATAAAATGCCTACGACACTGGACACCCAAGGTATTTTAAGGCCGAATATCATCATAGAATATCCGGATGAGGTTGGCCCTTTTGGCGCGAGAGGAATGGGAGAAGCGACATTGTCCGCCAGCGCACCGGCTATTTTGAACGCGGTTTACAATGCAATCGGAATACGGTTTAAGGAAACACCGCTGACACCGGATAAAGTGCTTGGCGCGATCAAAAATAAGAAAATAAAAGCGAGGAGGTATCAATATGAAAACAGAACAAAAAAGTTATATTGTTCTCAATGTAAACGGTCGTGACTATAAGTTTACGGTTGGGAATGATCCGCAGGATGTGGCACCGTCGGAAACGCTGGTCCATACACTGAGGGACAGGCTGGAACTGACGGCTGCCAAGATCAGCTGTGATAAAGGGGCTTGCGGGGCCTGTACCGTGATCATAGACGGAGAGGCCGTTCCAAGCTGTTCACTGTTAACGGTAGAATGCGAGGATAAAAAGATTGTTACGCTGGAAGGTTTGGAAAATCCGGAGACAGGAGAGCTGGATCCGCTCCAGCAGGCATTTATTGACAATACTGCCTTTCAGTGCGGTTATTGTTCGCCCGGAGCGATCATGGTGGTAAAGGCGCTTTTAGATAAAAATCCAAAACCGACCGTCCAAGAATTGCAGGAAGCGCTTGCGGGAAACTATTGCAGATGCGGAACCCATCATCAGGTGATTGAAACCGTTATGAAGTTTACGGGACAGGAGGTGTCATAATGGCAGAACTCAGACATATAGGAAAAGATGCTCCCCGTATGGGAGCGCGGGATATTGTAACCGGAAGGGCAAAATATGCGCAGGATCTGCGAATGCCCCGTATGCTCTACGCAAAGGTATTGAGGAGCCCCTATGCATATGCAAAGATTCTGGATATTGATGTCAGACGGGCATTAGAGCTGCCGGGAGTCGAAGCAGTCCTGAGTTATAAAAACGCGCCGGACTGGGGAATCGGAATGCCGACACATCACAAAAAAATGCTGAGCGATACGGTACATTTTGTGGGAGATGCCGTAGCATTGATTGCAGCGCGGACAGAAGATATTGCAGAAGAGGCAAGGGATTTGATAGAAGTAACATACAAGCCGATGAAACCGATTTTGTCGATTGAAGAGGCTCTGGCGGAGGACGCGCCGCAGTTATATCCGGAAATACCGGGAAATATTTCGCCGGCGAAACCTTTTGCGGATCAGCATATGGCTTTTAATTCCGTTTATCTTGGAGATGTAAATAAAGGCTTTGAAGAAGCTGACGTGGTAGTGGAGAATGTATCTGTATTGGATAACGCGCAGAATCCGCTGCCGCCGGAGTCGCCGGGAATTATCGCTGAGTGGGAAGGAGAATATCTGACGGTCAGAGGCTCCATGTCATCTTCCGGATTATGTAAGATGATGAATGCGCCATGCATGAATATACCGATTTCCAATATGCGTGTCATTCCGGCCTACGTGGGCGGAAGCTATGGTTCCAAGCATTTTTCCAGCCAGGGTCTGATTATTTTGTATGCGTCTGCCCTGGCGAAGGTAACCAGCCGCCCGGTGGGATTGTTCTATGACAGAGAAGAACATTTTACCGTGCAGACAGGACGAATGAATTCCATTGGCCATTATAAGATTGGAATGAAAAAAGACGGTACCGTTACAGCAATCCAGGGTGACTGGACCGGTGAGAGCGGCGCCTGCCATGGAGAACAGTATCTGATTGTCGGCGTGGGGCTCATCAGCCAGCCGATACTTGCGCAGTCTAAAAATGTAGATATTACAGGAAGATGTGTGGTAACAAACCGTATGTGTTCCGGCGCATTTCGTGGGTATGGTTATCTGGAAAACGGCGTGCATATTTCCAATGCATTGTATAAAGCGCTGGAAAAGATTGACATGGATCCCTATACATATTTCTGCAAAAACCGTCTGAAAGTCGACGATGAATTTTTCCATGCATATATGTGCTCCGGAATCCATAAATGTGCGGGACCTGATCCGCTGGCGCTTTTACAGGCGGGCGCGGAAGCATTTCACTGGGAAGAGAAATGGAAAGGCTATGGAGTGCCGACTTCCAAAGACGGCAATAAAATCAGGGCAGTCGGTATGGGGCTTTGCGGACAGACAGATACCGGAGAGAATGCGGCGCAGGAGAACGTACAGCTTAATTTTGACGGCGGGGTTGTTGTGTATTGCGCTGCAACGGAATTTGGGCCGGGGACCCGTGATGTCGTGCGTAAGATTGCGGCAGAGGAATTGAATGTACAGCTTGAAATGGTACAGGTTACACCGTCCGACAGTATTTCTGTTCCCTATGACTGGGGCAGCACCGGATCCAGAAGTACTTATGCGATGGGAAGTTCTGTACTTATGGCGGCAAAGAGTGCGAAGGCACAGCTTTTTCAGAAAGCTTCCCATATCCTGCAATGCCCTCCGGAAGCGCTGGAGACAAGAGATGGATTGATTACGATCAAGGGACATCCGGAAGCTTGTATTCCATGGATCGCGGCAATTGGGTTTAACCAGTGTATTACCGGAGTAGGCGAATTCCCGGGTGCATATAATGTGGCGATCCATCAGGCGCAGTATATTGAGATTGAAGTAGATAAGGAAACCGGAAAGATTACGGTTGTGGAGCAGATCTGCTCCACGGACTGCGGCAGGGTAGTAAATCCGACTGCGCTGAAAGGACAGTTAGACGGCTACTTCCCGGGAATTGATTTAGCGCTTCGGGAAGAAACCGTGTGGGATGATGAGGGACGTATTCTTACAGCCAATATGATTGATTATAAGACGCGTACCTGGAATGATATACCAAAGCATCAGAATGTGGTATTGGAGACACCGCCAAAAGCAGATGTGCCGTTTGGAGCATTTGGCGGCGGAGAGCCAAGTCTGGCGCCGGGGATTCCGGCGATTACACTGGCGCTTTATAATGCAACGGGCGTATGGTTTAACAATTATCCGGTTACACCGAATGTGATATTGGATGCCCTGAAGGCAGAGAAATCCTAACCTGGATAAACCAGAATTGCAAGATATGAAAGTTTTGCCATTTTGCGCAAGAAATTGTTCCTAAGCGCCTAAAGGATATCATTATGCCAGGTGGCAAAGACAAGGAAAGGAGAATAGAGGATATGAAGTATTTTAACCATAAAGATGCGCTGACAATTGAGGAAGCTTCACAGGCATTGGAGCAGGGAGCAAAAGCAATTGCCGGAGGTACCGATCTGCTGGGCGTATTAAAAGATAAGATTCTGCCAGAATATCCGGAAGTAGTAGTGAATCTGAAGACGATTACAGGAATGGATAAAATCGAAGAGACAGAGGAAGGGCTGAAGGTAGGCGCTAACGTAACCTTAACAGAGATTGTAAAATCGGATATTATCAAAGAGAGATATCCGGCGCTTGGGCAGGCGGCATATTCGGTAGCGTCGCCGCTGATCAGGAATCAGGCGACCATCGGAGGAAATGTCTGCCAGGATTCCCGCTGCTGGTATTATCGTTATCCGAACCAGATCGGCGGACGGATTGAGTGTGCGAGAAAAGGAGGGGATAAATGCTACGCATTTACCGGAGAAAATAAATACCACAGTATTTTTGGAGGAATGAGGGTCCATCGTTCTGCCTGCAGTGAAAAATGCCCGGCACATGTAGATATTCCGCAATATCTGGAAAAGGTACGGGAAGGTGATCTGGATGGCGCGGCAAGGATTCTGCTTTGCAAGAATCCGCTTGCGGCGGCTACTTCCAGAGTATGTACACATTTCTGTATGCAGGGATGCAGGCGGGAGGACTATGATGATGAGGTGAATATCGGACAGATTGAAAGATTTGTGGGCGATTATATTCTGGAGCATGCAGACCGCTTAATGCCCCCGCCAAAAAAAGAAACCGGAAAGAGGGTTGCGATCATCGGCGCGGGTCCGGCCGCTTTGACTGCGGCATATTATCTCAGGAATGCAGGACACAGCGTTACTGTCATCGATAAGATGGATGAGCCGGGCGGACTTTTGATGTATGCGATTCCGGAATACAGAATGCCGAGGGAGAAAGTCCGTAAGCTGACAGGCGCGATTGCAAATATGGGCGTTGAGTTCAAACAGAAGGTTCATGTGGGCGAGGATGTGCAGCTGGAGGAAATTGTGAAAGAGTATGACAGCGTATTTCTTGACACCGGGGCATGGAAGAGGAATATCATCGGAATTGACGGAGAGGATCTGACAAGATTCGGTCTGGAGTTCCTTGTGGAAGTAAAGAGCTGGATGAAGGATAAACCGGGTTCTGATGTTATTGTAGTAGGCGGCGGTAATGTAGCGGTGGATGTAGCTGTAACTGCAAAGAGGCTTGGCGCAAGCAGTGTAACGATGGTATCTCTTGAGACAGAAGACTGTCTCCCTGCTACACCGGAAGAGATGGATCGAGCGTTAGAAGAAGGTATTTTGCACAAAGGCGGATGGGGACCGAAGGAGGTTGTCAGAGAAGGCGGGCAGATTAAGGGGCTTGCATTCAAGAAATGTACCAGGCTCAGAGATAAGTCGGGAAGATTTTCTCCATTATATGATGACAATGATATCATGACGGTATATGGAGACGCGATTCTTCTGGCTGTCGGGCAGCAGATTGACCTTTCTTATCTGGATGAACGGCTGGCTGTGGAGACAAACAGAGGACGCATTACGGTAGAAGAGTCGCAGATGACGAGCAAGGAGGGCGTATTTGCCGGCGGCGACGTTACCACAGGACCATCCACAGTAGTATCGGCAATTGCCACTGGACGTCAGGCGGCAAGATCTATTGCAGAGTATCTCACTGGCGAGCCGGCGGAAGAAGAAACTCTGTATAAGGGATTTGTAAAGCGAAGCAATGGCTGCCTTACCCATACGGAGGCTGTGAAGCCCAATATCCTTCCGAAGGAAGAGCGTACGGCGGATAAGGAAGATGATCAGGGACTGGATTTTCAAGCAGTTCAGACAGAAGCTTACAGATGTTTTAACTGTTCCTGCTTTGCAGTAAATCCATCGGATACTGAGACGGCTCTTATGGCTATGAAGGCAGTGATACATACGAATAAAAAGAGTTATACGGCGGACGAATTCTTTACCAGGGCGTCCAAGGTAAGCGATCTGCTTGCTCCGGGAGAGATTGTAATGCAGATTGAGGTTCCAAAACAGGATGGCATCGCTGCATATGATAAGTTCCGGGAAAGAGAAGCCATTGATTTTGCGGTTGTGGGACTTGGGACAGTTTATAAGCTGGAAGAGGGAACGATCAAGAATGCAAGTATTGTTCTTGGCGCCGTTGCTCCGGTTCCGATCCGCGCAGAAGAAGCGGAAAAGTATCTGGAAGGAAAAGCAGTCTCCGAAGAAGTTGCGGAAGAAGCGGCAGAACTTGCATTAAAGAATGCGGAACCATTGGAGCAGAATGAATATAAAGTTCAGATTGCGAAGACGCTGGTGAAACGTTCGATTATGAAGCTGGCATAATTGTTTGTCTTGTCAAAATCTCATAGAATCGCTATAATAATCATATTGGTTTGGAGGTTGGATATGAGAGTACAAGATTCATCTACATATGACAGATTATTAGAGGCGGCAGCTAAGTTATTTGCGTTCCAAGGATTTGATGGGACAACGACAAGGCAGATTGTGAAAGAAGCCGGTTCCAGTCTGTCCTCATTGCAGATTCATTTTAAATCTAAAGAGAGCCTGTATCAGGCAGTGCTGGAAAAGACGCAGGAAAGCTTTTATGCATTGAATGAACCGGTATTGAATGAGATTGACGAACTGGAAAAGCAGGGATTTTTGGATGAAGATTCCGCATGGAATTTGATTGTGGAATTTACCGGGCAGATTGTAGAATGGGCTTTTATGAGCGAATATACGAATGAGATATTGTTGATTAACCGGGAGCTTTTACAGCCGAGCGATCAGTTTAAGACACTGCCGGATGCTATTCGTCGATTGTATCAATATTATGAGAAGCTCTTTGAAGTGTATGCCGGTGAAAAAAATACATTCTGGGCAAAGATGTTGAGTTTTTCAGTTATTACGTCACTGTTTGATTATGCAAACTATCCGCATGTGCTTGGGCAAGTGCTTGGGTGTGATATGAAATTACCTGAGAATAAGCAGAAAGCGAAAGCATATGCGAAACAGTATTCGCTTTCTGCTATTCGTGCGAACTTAAATATGTATAAAAAGCAGAAGGCTGATACATCATTGCCTTAGGAGTTGTAGAAAAATTCTTTGCTGATGTTTGAAAGGATCGTATAGTTCAAGACTTCTGAAACTCAGAAGTTCAGCAGTAATTGATTACGGTAATGAGTATTGCTTTGTAACTACGTTGTAGTTGGCAGATTAATATTTCTATGAAAAAAGTGTGACATACCTATAATTGAGGTGTGCCACACTTTTTTAAAATCATATGATTCTTAAAATATTATATTTATTTATTGATTTATTCGTTCTTTAATGATATTATATAAACATAATAGAATCAAATGATTTCGTGAAAAGAATGGCGGATTTGTATGAATATTGGAGCAGTAATCGTAGCGGCGGGGATGTCTACCCGTATGAAAGATTTTAAGCAATTAATGAAAATAGGAGACCTGACAATGGCGGAGCGTGTAGTCGTGAATTTCAGACAGGCAGGTGTGAAGGAGATTGTTATGGTGACCGGATACCAAGGGAAGAAACTGGAAAAGGAACTGCATCATCTTGAAATTACTTTTCTCAGGAATGAGAATTATGCGACAACACAGATGTTTGATTCAGCAAAGATAGGTTTTGCCTATCTGAGAGATCGCTGTGACAGAATTCTCTTTTGTCCGGTTGATGTTCCATTTTTCTTAAATGAGACAGTGGATGAATTACTTAAACAGGAAGGAGAACTGGTATATCCTGTCTGTAGAAATGAGACCGGACATCCAATACGGATTGACAGTTCATTGCTGCCCCGAATCCTTGAGTACCAAGGTGATCATGGTTTAAGGGGCGCTCTGGATTCGTTGGATGTGGAGCCGGTGAAAGTATACGTTGAAGATGAGGGGGCAATCACCGATGCGGATACCGGGGAAGACTATGATCATCTGGTGGAAATCCATAATGCCAGGTTAATGCGTCCGCAGATTAAAGTATGTTTAGTTGGGAAGAAGCTTTTTTGGGGATCTGGTACGGTGACCTTGCTTAAACACATAGAATATCAGGGATCAGTCAGGGAGGCATGCCAGAAGACAGGTATTTCTTACAGTAAAGGATGGGAAATCATCCATTTGGCAGAAAAAGAGCTGGGATATAAGGTTGTAGACTGCCGGCCGGGTGGAAAGAACGGCGGGCGGGCGTCTGTCAGTATCAAGGGGAAACGTCTGCTTGCCCTATTTGAAGATTATGAGGAAAAAGTAAAAGCAGCGGCAGATGATCTGTATAAGGATATTTTTTTGAACAGCGATTTGTTATAAAAACATAAACGCTGCGGCTTTAGAGCGTTGATATACGTATTGGAGGATAAGAAGTTGAGGATAGGAAAGGAAAATATCTGATGGGAATTCCTGTCTGCCCGGGGCATTTTCCAGAAAGTAAAAAAATATGGGAAAAGAACGGAAAATTTATCTGATCCGGCATGGAGAGGTTTACGAAGATGGAGAAGTCCGCAGATGCCTGGGGCATACGGATGTGCCTATGACGAAAAGAGGGGAGAGGCAGGCGGGAAAGACAGCAAAATGGTTTTGGGATAAGGATATCGCCGTAATATACAGCAGTCCGCTGCAAAGATGTGTTAGGACAGCGCAGGCCATAAAGGAACAGAAAGAAGACCCGGGAATTGGAATCAGGATCCTGGATGGACTTAAGGAATTGGACGCAGGAACGTGGGAGAATCTTTCTTTTGAAAAAATCCGCAGGGAATATCCCAAAGAATATGAGGCAAGGGGCAGGGAGTTGGGATATTATGCTTTCCCTGAAGGAGAATCTTTTTATCAGGCGGGGATCCGGTTTGGCAGATGCCTGGAAGGGATACGAAAGGAGATGAATGGGGATATCCTGATCGTAACCCATGCGGGAGTGGTGAGGGGATATTTAAGCAGCCTGTCCGGCATTTCGCCGAATGATGTATTTGCAATTGTGCAGCCTTGCGCGGGAATTACGATTTTAAGGGAAACAGATACGGGGCTCACACCAGAAAAAATCGGATGGAGGCCGCCGGGATTCCTGGACAGAGAGGAAATGCAATATCTGTATCACAAATGCAAAACTTCAGAAAGGACGGTCTGCCATATGGAGGCGGTTGCACGATTTACCGGTGTATTAGAAAGGAAGATGAAATATTCGGATCATAGGTGGAATCTTCTCAGAAAAGCCGCATTGGTGCATGATATCTGCCGGGCAGAGAGAGAGCATGCGAAAGCCGGGGCAGACGTTTTAAGAAAAGAAGGATATTGGGAGATCGCAAAACTAGTTGAGCGCCATCACAGCAGCGAGGATACACTGAATGAAAAGCGGGGAGGAATGTCTGTATTGTCAGAAGAAGATTTGTTATTTTATGCGGATAAGCGTGTGTATGAAAACCAGATCGTGTCTCTTGACGACAGGTTTAGAGGCAGTATGCAAAAATGTAAAACCCCTGAAGCAAAAGAAAAACATCAAAGATTATATGAAAAAGCGAAGAATATTGAAAAAAGGATAGAGAAGTTTGCCGGAGGTGAGGGAATATGAAACGAATGAAAACAGAGGACGCAGTAGGATAGATTCTATGCCATGACATTACCCAGATTATCAAAAGTGTGACAAAAGATGCGGTATTTCGGAAGTATGTAGAAATTTTGACGGGCTGCCGGAAAAAGCCATGGCAGGCTTTTCGCCATGATCACAAGCGGGGGATAATGATACATATGCTTGCCCAAAAGCAAAGAGATAAATCCGAAGGCTGCGCTCCGCAGCTTTCCCGGATATCCGTGAACGGCATTTCATACCGCATAGGACCGAATACGTGAGAAGAATTTACCGTATTCAGTAAAATGTGGTATCCGCCAGATGCCTGCCTGTAATGTTCCCAACCAACAGGGAATCTGTTGGACGGCTGCCGGGTTGGAGAGGATATTCCCGCAGTTAGGGGTACGATTTATTGCGATTCATGATGGGTACGATTCATTGACCGGAAATGCGCCCGGAGAGAGCAATGAGGGAATAGCAGCAAGGCTGATTTCTGAAAAAATAAGGCTGAGGGATTGTGTGCGCATCGGGAATCGGTTCTTTAGCCGCTTTGCGTATTTGAAAATCAGGAATTATCTGGAATGCAACCGTAAGTTTACACGATTTTCTTCAAAAGCAACAGCAATCTGCTTGTAATAACATGGCATTTTTTCTATAATGCAGACAGACAGTTCGAACTGCTACAAATGAAAAGACACCACGAAAGCCATGATGTGGATTCAGGAAAGGAAGGAAATGAAAATGAGTTTTGGAGAAAATCTGCAGTTTTATAGAAAGAGGAATGATATCACTCAGGAACAGCTTGCGGAGCAGATGAATGTGTCCAGGCAGACGATTTCAAAGTGGGAGTCAGAGAATTCTTACCCGGAAATGGATAAGGTACTCCAGCTCTGTGACTTGTTCGGCTGCACGATGGATGTCCTGCTGCGGGGAAACGTACAGGAAAATCTGCAGGATGATACGGCGGGATATGATCAGCATATGAATCGGTTTTCCGTAAAGATTGTCACCGGGATCGGGGTAATACTGTTCGGCCTGTTCTTGCAGCTCCTTCTGGGAGAGGCATTCAGGAAGCCGGATTATCTTGTGAATACCGTATTCCTGCTGGTTGCCATGACAGGGATCCTTGTGATCATAGAAGGCGGCATGCAGCACGACAGATTTGTAAAAAAGAATCCCCAGATCAAGCCTTTTTACAAGGAGGAGGAGCTGGAAACGGCGGAAAACAGATTCCGGGTGCGGATCATTACCGGAATCGGGATTCTCTTTGCAGGAGCCTTGGAGGCGGTCATGTCAGAAGGGTTCCCGGTTCCGGCAGGATGTACGGAAGATATTTATTACAGTGTAGCCCTGCTGTTTTTCTCAGTCGGAATTTGTATCATTGTATATGCGGGAATGCAGAAGTCAAAATACAATGTGGAAGAGTATAACAAAGAGAACTCCCCGGTTAAGAGCAAAAAGGATCGGCTGGTTGCAGTGTGGTGCGGATGTATTATGATCGTGGCTACCATCATCTTCTTCATCGCCGGACTGGGGTATGAGCTGTGGGAGAAATGCTGGCTTGTCTATCCAATCGGCGGGATGCTCTGCGGGATCGTGACGATGATCCTTAATGGGATGTATAAGGAATAGGAAGTCATGAATTCTATATTGAAATTTATTATACTGCGCGCCAGATAAATCTGCCGCACAGTATAACGTGATGCGCACAGCCGCATGCGGAATTATGCCGCTTCGCGGCTGCGGCTTCAGGCATCCAGCCCCTCGCCGTCAGGCGACTTTTCATTCACTCACGGGTCTGATTCCCCGCAGCTTGCTGCGTTTTACAAAAATGCCGAGCGAAGCGAGGTCTAGGCTAATACCCCGCAGCTTGCTGCAATGGGTCAGACTTAGCGTAAACAGGAACTAATATCCAACATAGTGTAGGCTATAATCTTCGGTGACAAAAATGGCCTGTACGTCCTCCAGTCTTTCGATCAGTGCGCCGCCTTCTTCCAGTCCCAGCGCAAAACAGCAGGTGCTTAAGGCGTCCCCGTCTGCGGAAGAGTCGGTGATGACCGTTGCCTGGAGCAGGCTGTCGGCATAAGGGTAGCCGGTCTTTGGGTTGAGGATATGGTGGTAGAGCCTGCCGTCTTTTTCAAAATACCGCTGGTAGACACCGGAGGAAACTACGGAGCGATCCTGAACCTCTACGATATCAATGGGGGTATTCTGCTCATCAAAGGGCTTCTGGATGCCGATGCGAAAAGGACTGCCGTCGTAGGACGTTCCCAGGGTCAGAACATTTCCGCCCAGGTTGATCAGGGCATGATCCACCCCTTCTTCTTTCAGATATTCCTTCAGCCGGTCGGCGATGTACCCCTTGGCAATGCCGCCCAGATCTATTTTTGCCTGGGGGTCCTGCAGTGTGACCGTACAGGCGTTTTTATCCACCAGAACCTTTCTGTAATCCACATGAGAGCAGGCTTCTTTGATCGCCGAGTCATCCGGGAGCTTATGCTCCGGATTATCCGTAAAATTCCAGAGATCACTCAGCGGTGCGATGGTAATGTCAAATTTTCCGCCGGAAAGCTCACAGTATTTCAGCCCCAGAGAGATCAGATCTATCGTTTCCCGGGATACATGGACAGGATTTCCGGCAGATGCATTGATCAGGGACACTTCACTGGCGGAGATTTTATTGCTGAAAAGCCTTTCATAGTTTTCGCAGATTTCCTTACATTCCTCCAAAACAGAAGTGCTGACACCCCAGGCGTCAATCTGGATCACCGTATCAAAATAGATGCCTGTGACACTCAGCTTCTCATCCTCACGCGGGGAGGAACAGGAGGCAAGCGCCAGAAGCAGTAAAATGTTGATGAAAAGTACAGCCGCTTTTTTCATACGTAATTCCTTTCAAATATCCTGTACAGTCTGGCAGGTTCTCTGGCTTTGACAGCAATAAGTATATTATATCCGGGGAAAAGGAGAAATTCAATCCTTATATTTTTAACGATAGTGTAAATTTACTGTGGGAATGGGGCGGCGGATCTATCAGAAATATATTAA
>VSNK01000389.1:1668-4096 GCA_009774255.1 Faecalicatena sp. | reverse complement strand
CTACGCGCATAAAGAAAATGGCTGCTGCCGCAGCCGCGCTTCGGCGCGAGTGTGCGTCAGGACGCACACTTTTTTAAAGCTTTTTGCGGGCGAATCATCTATATCCCATAGCACGCATTCATAAAATTATTCCAGCTGTGCGGTTGGAAATTATTTTCCGATTTTTTCAAACCAATTGATTTTTAACAGTGAATTTGATATCATAATTCGATATACCGATGGATGGGTTATGCAATTACCAATCCGTGATAAAAAGATCAGACTGAAAGGAGGCTGTTATGCAAAAAAGTATGATCCGGGCTGCAAAGGGCGAGGTTCCTGCAGACCTGGTACTGAAAAACGGCAACGTATTGAATGTATTTTCGGAGGAGATCGTCCCATGTGACGTGGCCATAGTGGAAGGCCGCATTGTGGGGCTGGGAAACTATGAAGGGGAGCGGGAGATCGACTGCACCGGCAGATACATCGCCCCGGGATTGATCGACGCCCATGTACATATTGAGTCTTCCATGGTATCTCCGCTGGAATTTACAAAGTACATCATAAGAAAGGGAACCACTGGAATCGTGGCGGATCCCCATGAGATCGTGAATGTAAGCGGAAAGCAGGGAATGGATTACATCTTGGATGCGTCGGAGCATGTTCCGGCAGATGTATACGTGATGGTGCCCTCCTCGGTGCCCGCCACCAACATCGACACCAATGGCGCGGGAAAATTTCTTGCAGAGGACATGGCGGAGTACAAATCCCATCCAAGGGTGCTTGGCCTGGGGGAAATGATGCGGTTCGTGGATGTGTTGAATGAGGATCCGGAGACCATGGACAAGCTGGACGCATTCTCCGATATGGTGATGGACGGTCATGCGCCGGGAATCTCCTCAAAGGAGATCCAGGCATACCGGATGGCCGGGATCCAGGACGACCATGAATGCTCTTCCGGTGAAGAAGCCCTGGAAAAGCTGCGCGCCGGATTCCACATTTTGGTGCGGGAGGGCAGCGGGGCGAAGAACCTGGAAAGTATCCTGGGCGGACTTCTCAAAAGCGGGGCCTCTCTGGATCTGTGTATGTTCTGTACGGACGATAAGCATCTGGAAGATATTGAGAGGGACGGACACATCAATTACTGTGTCCGCAAGGCGATTGCCCTGGGGGTGCCGGAGGTTCAGGCGTATAAAATGGCATCCTGGAATGCGGCAAGGTTCTATGGCCTTAAGGATGCGGGCGCAGTGGGAGCGGGCTACCGGGCGGACCTTTTGATCCTGGACGATCTGAGGGAAGCGGTGCCTTCTATGGTGATCAAGGATGGGGCGGTCGTGGACGAGGCATGGCTGTCTTCGTTTGCATATGAGTTAAAGGACCGGTCACTGCTGCATACGGTCAAGCTTGGCAGCCTGTCGGAGGAGGAACTGTTTCTGGCGAAAAAAGAAAAGAACCATGTGCTGGAGCTGGTGCCGAATGAACTGCTGACCCTGCACAAAGAGGAAGAAGTACCAGGCCGGCAGGGCGGATTTATTCCGGATAAAGATTATGCAAAACTGGTTGTGGTGGAGCGTCATGGCAAGAACGGCAAGGTGGGGGTCTGCCCGGTAAAAGGGTATGGAATCCGGTCCGGTGCCATCGCTACGACCATTTCCCATGATTCCCACAATATCATCGCGGCAGGAGATAATGACCGGGATATTCTCTGCGCAGTGCGGGAACTGGAACGGATTCAGGGCGGATATGTGATCGCCTCGGGCGGAAAGGTGGTCGATGAACTGCCTCTTGCAATCTCCGGGCTGATGAGTGTGAATCCTGCGGAGGAGGTGCAGAAGAAGACCGGGGAAATGGTACAGAAAGCGCGGAGCATGGGCGTGTCAGAAGGAGTCGACCCGTTCATCACGCTTTCCTTCATGGCATTGACGGTGATCCCCCAGCTGCGCCTGACCGAATCCGGCATATTTGATGTGACAAGGATGCAGTTTATCAGGGAGTAAAAACAGGCTGCGAGGGAAAACGGAGCATAGCGGAAAAACGGAGCATGGCGTAAAAACAGAGTACACGGGAAACTGCCGCCGCCCGTTTTTCCGTCGGGAGCACAGCAAAAATACGCATGTGTAAAGGGACATATGACAGAAAAAAATGAAAACAAATTTCTGAGCTTCATAAAAAGATATGCGGCCGGGCTGTTGGCAGGCTGTGTCCTTCTCCTGCTTGGGGCATATTTTATCAACATCATGTTCGTGCAGAACCAAAAGACGGCGGTTTCCGTGCTTGTTTTGGAATTCATGGAGGATACCTCCAGGCTGGAGCGGCAGATCCGGGAAGCAGTGGGCCTGGACGAGGAAGAGAAGATCGAGATCCGGACCATTTCCTACGGGGTCCAGGCCAACAAGGCAGTTGCCCTGACCTGGATCCGGGCGGAGGTGGTGGATGTGATCATCGGTGA
>VSNK01000389.1:0-1658 GCA_009774255.1 Faecalicatena sp. | reverse complement strand
CCGAATTTGCCCAGGCCGGATATCTGAAGGACTTGAGTAAAACAGACAATAAGATGGGGGCTCCGGAAAAAAACGGACCGGAAGAAAATGAGCCGGAAAGAAATGAGACCGAAGGAGACGGGGCAGGAAGCTGCCAGTCCGCTGATTTTCTCTGTGGCCTGGCAGAATACGATCAGGACGGCAATATAACCGGTACGGGGCCTGAGACCTGTTTTGGATCCTATATCGCGGGACTTGAGGGGATTGAGATCAAAACGCCTGTGGCCGGTCTGGCGGACAATGCGGCCAATGTGGACAATGCGCTCCGCCTGCTCCACAGTCTGGAAATAAAGTGAACCATAATGGAATGATAAAATCTGATAAAGTTTATCAAAAGGCTTGCAATCCTCTTGCCTGCCGGATAGAATGGAATGAGAAGAAAGCATACTTGGAAAATGAGTGAGGTGATTGATTGAAGGCGACAATCAAGGAGATTGCGGAGCGGGTCGGTGTTTCCTCCGCAAGTGTTTCTCTGGTGCTGAACGACAAGGAATGCAGGATATCGGAAGAAACAAGACAGAAGATATTTGACACGGCCAAGGAACTTGGCTATATCAGGAAGAAAGACCGGGTAAAGAGCAAAAGCCGGTACGGCGGGCGGCTGATCGCGCTGATCTACCCGCGGCTTCGGAATGAACTGATCGAGGAATGTATGCAGGGGATCGAAGAATATGCGACCCTGTATGATTACCACGTCTTCCAGCTCTACTGTTCGGAGACCACGCAGAAATGTATTGAGCAGATCGAGCTGGCGGTGTTCCTTGGAGCGGCCGGCCTGATCCTGGCCCCGCCCAATGATATGAATACGGGGGACAACCATGTACTGCTGGGGGAAGCTCTGAAGCGCTCCGGCATCCAATACCTGCTGCTGGACAAGGCAGTATACAAGGTGTTCTGCGACTTTATCACGGCGGACAACCGGCTGGGGGCCAGCATGGCCATGGATCATCTGCTCAGCTACGGCCACCGAAGGATCGGGATTCTTGCAGGAAGAAAAGAGATCTACAACACCAGGAAAAGGGTGGAAGGGTATCGGGACAGCCTGGCGCTTGGCGGGCTGGACTATGACGAAGAGCTGGTATATTACGGCGAGTATTCCCGGCAGTCCGGCTACGAGGGCGCCGCTTATCTGCTTTCCAGAGGTGCGACGGGGATGGTTTCCTGTAATGGAGAAATATCGCTGGGGGTATACGAATATGCCAGAGAGAACCAGAAGGTGATCGGGGAGGATATCTCCATTGTCAGCTTCGGGAATCTCCGGGAGGCCCGCTGGGTGAACCCCATGTTGACCAGCATCATCCAGCCCGGGGAGCAGATGGGGCGCAAGGCGGTGGAGGTCCTCATCAGCAGGATCCGCCATGAGGAGATCGGAGGGATCCATACAAACTATTTTACGCCCACCCTGCGGCAGGGGGAATCGGTAAAAAGAATGTAACGATAGCGCATTCATTGCGCTATCCGTATGAAAACATACAGGCTGCAAAAGCACATGGTTTTTATGTTTGTGAGAAACATAGAAATCCATGTGCTTTTTTTGTGCAATATAGACAAAAAATAAAATTTTATCAAAATTTATCATTTTTAAATCCAGAACAATAAAATGTTCAAAGATATAATTA
>VSNK01000388.1 GCA_009774255.1 Faecalicatena sp. | reverse complement strand
CGCTCTACTTATTTTGTTCCATACTCAACTACTTGCATATCCCAGATATCGAATGTCTCCATCAGTTTTTTTTGATGTACAATTTCTTTTAGCAAGGAAGTTCTTTGATTAATAATACGATTATAGTTAGAAAGGTTGCTTAGATATACCTTGTCAAGCTGCGACAACTCAAGGTCAATGAATCTCCTTCTGCCACCAGGCCCTTCTTTAATAATATTTAAGTCTTCCGGAGAGAAAAAAACAAAATGGACGATGCCAAATAACTCAACTGCTTTCCGAATGGGAATCTTATTCACCGCAATTCCTTTCGGACTGTTCCTCTTCAAATGCAGATCAATCTGATACTCTATCCCATGCCTGTCAATGACTGTCTCTATATGAGCCTCGTCATATCCAAGCCGAATCAAATCTTTGTCCTTCGTTTTTCTGTGAGATTTTGTTGTTCCTGATAGATATAAAGCCTCCAGGACATTCGTTTTTCCCTGAGCGTTATCCCCATACAAAATATTCGTATTTGCATCCAGATTTAAATCAAGCAGATCATAATTTCTATAATTCTTTAATTTCAAAGACTTGATTATCATATTTTCTCCAAAGTTAACATCATCCAAAATATATGATACAAGCGTCAATAGTTCATGTATTTCATGCGTTATATGCTTGCAAAAAAACATGGCTTTATTATATCTAATATGTATATTTTACACTGTTTTGTCAGATTTTTCAATTTATTTTTTTTATGATTCCTAATTCTTATTTTTCCACAGTTATAGTTCACTGGCCAGCCAGCGAACTATAACGAATCCGGCCTATTTAAAGTTGCCTTATGGCATCACGATTATATTGAATGGCAGATTTATCTGGAGCTCAGTTTAAATTGTCTGCCGTCATATTCCACAATGTCACCATCATGGAGCTTTCTGCCTCTTCTGGTATCGACTTCTCCATTCACTGTTACACTTCCATCCTGTACCGCCTGTTTTGCTTCCGCGCCGGATTCCACCAGGCCGGCAGCTTTCAGGGCCTGACCCAGCTTGATGTAATCCTCGGAAGCTCTCATATAAAATATTTCCATCCTTTTTTCTCCCTTCCAAAAAGAGTCAATCCCCCGCGGGAATAAACAACCACTTTTATATTCTTACAAAAGTGGTTGTGGAAAATCCTCTGCACATCCAAAAAGTGTATTATACTACCGCGTTAAAATTAACCGGCAAAATCAGATAGATATAGGTCTGCTGATTATCTTTGATGAAACAGGGTGCTTTTGCATTCATAAAATAAAGTTCCACCTCTTCATCATCAATGACTCTCAGCGCATCAATCAAAAACTTCGGATTAAAGCCGATCAGAAGATCTTTTCCCTCCTTGTTGATAAAAATATCCTCATCCATTGTTCCGATCTGGGATTTAATCTTCAACTGCATGGACTCATCTCTGATGTCAATGATGATCGGTTTTTTATCGCCCTCCTTGATCAGAAGCGTGGCACGGTCAATACAATCCAGGAGTTCCCGCTTATTTACGGTAACCTTTGTATCATAATCGCTGGAAAGCATCTGATCAATCTTAAAATAATCCCCTTCAATCAGACGAGATACCACAACAGTTTTATCAAATTCAAATACAATGTGGTTCTTTGTAAATGAGATATCCACATATTCTTCCGCTTCTCCCCCTATGATCTTGCTGATTTCCTGCAAAGTCTTTCCAGGAACAATCACCTTCCTCGGAGCATAGGAATCCTTTAACTCAATCTTGCGTATAGAAATCCTGTGTCCGTCCAGGGATACAACCCGAAGCTTGTCATCCGTTAATTCAAATAATTCTCCTGTCATCATCTTGTTGGAATCATTGTCCGCTATAGAAAAGATGGTCTGACGGATTGCTTCTTTAAGGGTGAATTCTGAAATCGTAAAAAAATTCTCCTTCTCAATTGCCGGAAGATAAGAAAAATCCTCCCCGGACTGAGCAGCAATGTTAAATTTCGCTTTCTCACAGGTAATTAATGCCTGATTATCCGATTCCGCGTCAATCACTACATCATTGTCTGGCAGCTTTCTGACAATCTCTGAAAATATCTTTGCGTTCAGGGCAAGGATTCCATGCTCGACCACTTCACCTTCAATGGTTGTCTCGATTCCGAGTTCCATGTCATTTGCCGTAAGCTTGATCATATCTAAGGAGGCATCGATCAGTATACATTCAAGAATTGGCATTGTGGTTTTGGAGGGCACTGCTTTGGATACGATACTTACTCCTTTTACCAGATTGTTTCTGCTGCAGATTATCTTCATGTTGAAAACTCCTTTCATGTGTCATGGAGAATAGGGTTGTTGAAATGGATTTCCCCATGCGCGCTTTATGTATTTATAAATCATTCAATTCCGACTTCGTCTCAGTAGGGGCTGTAGATATGTTTAAAAGTAGGCCAGTCCCAGGTTATATCAGGGTTTACAGGTATGAATAAGTCTGTTGAAACAGGAGGGAGGAAAAGGGGAGTGTGTGGGAATAAGTTCCCAGGGTAAATATATGGCCTTATCCTCTCAACTTCAATTTTCACATGCTTTTTACACATTTTCAACAGAGTTATCCACATTTTATTTCAAATAATGATAAAAGGTAACGATTACCGGCTGTATTTCCCTTTATCATCATAGTTAAAGTGGATTCAGCTTCTTTCTGATGATGCTGACCGTATTATTCAAAGCTTCGTTTTTCTCAAGGTCAGCGGCTATCTTCTTGACACCATGGCTGATGGATGCATGATCCTTTCCGCCGAGCAGGACTCCCACCGCTTTTAGAGGGGTATCAGTTAAATCTCTGCAGAGGTACATGATGATCTGCCTTGGAAGTACGATCTCGGCATTTCTCTTTTTTCCCTTCAGGTCAGTGATGGATACGTTGAAATGCTCGGAAACCACATCCATGATCAGTTCCGGAGTGATTTCGCGGATGCTGTCAGGCGAAATCATATCCTTCAGTGCTTCCGCGGCCAGTGATATGTCAATCGGCTTTTTTTCCAGATTGGCAAGGGCAATCAGCTTGTTCAGGGAGCCTTCCAGCTCACGAATGTTGGACTTGATATTATTCGCAATATATTGCATGACGTCATTCGGAATATGGTAACGTTCCAATCCGTCCAGTTCTACTTTCTTCCTTAATATGGCCATCCTCGTCTCATAGTCCGGGGATGAGATATCGGCGATCAGTCCCCATTCAAACCTTGTCCGGAGGCGGGCTTCGAGCGTTTCGATGTCCTTAGGAGGCTTATCACTGGATATGATGATCTGCCTGCCGGAGACATGAAGGTGATTAAATGTATGAAAAAATTCTTCCTGTGTACTTTCTTTTCCTATGATAAACTGAATATCATCGATGAGAAGAACATCATTGTTGCGGTACTTTTCACGGAAAGTGGTCATTGCGAGTTCGTTGCCGTTTTTACCGATCTTTAAGGCATCGATCAGCTCATTCGTAAAGGTCTCGCTGGTTACATAAAGTACTTTCTTTGATTCATCCTTTTGCAGGATGTGATGCGCAATGGAATGCATCAGGTGTGTCTTACCAAGTCCGACTCCTCCGTATATGAAAAGAGGATTGTAGGTATCTCCGGGAGATTCCGCAACTGCAAGGGATGCGGCATGTGCAAAGTTATTATTGCTTCCGACTACGAAGGTATCAAAGGTATACTTGGGATTCAGGTTGGCTGTCTCAAAAACAGCATGTGCCTTCTGCTTCTTTGCGGCCATCTTCTTTTTTTTATGTATGATCGCATGCTCTTCCGTGACAAAGGATATCTCATATTCACGTCCTGTCACTTCTGCGATGCAGACTTTAAAAGGAAGCATATACTTTTCTTCAATATGCTCCAGGCTTGCTTTCAGCTTCACAAGTATGTATACGGTATCATCGGAGACTTCGTATACGGTAAGCGGTTCGATCCATGTGTTGTATGCAATATTAGATGAGCAGTATTCGGTTTTCATCTTTCTCAAGATCTGCGGCCAGTTTTCTTCCACAATGTTCATCAGCAATAGCTCCTAATCATATAGAATTAAAGATACCGGAAAAAAAGTCTCTTCCTTATCTATTTTACATCAAAAAGGAATTAGAAGCAATGCTAAAAGATGTGTATAACTGTAGGAA
>VSNK01000387.1 GCA_009774255.1 Faecalicatena sp. | reverse complement strand
TGGGTTCAGTGCCTGCGGCTTTTTTTGTTGTTTCTTAGTCGAAAATGGTCGTGAATAGTGACAAGCCCGTCATTCATAAAATGACACAAAACAATATTTTGATTTTTGGGGTACCAAAACCGCCTCCAAATCTCCGTATAGTGAGAGGCAGTTTTTATTTTAGGAAAACACCTCATCAAAACGCATAGGTATGGGAGGCGTTATTTTATGACTGACGGACAGAGGCAGCAGATCATACAGCTTAGAAAAGAGGGCTGCGGATATACAGCAATCGCAAAGGAACTGGATATATCAAGGGATACGGTCAGGAGCTTCTGCAGGAGGAATGGGCTGGCAGGTGAAATGCCTGGTAAAACAGTAAATCCAGATGGACAGACGGAAGACGGCTTCTGCCGTGAATGTGGGAATAAGCTACGGCAGTCTGAGGGAATAAAGAAAAAAATATTCTGCTGCCGTGAATGCCGTGAGAAATGGTGGCACGAACATCCCGGACAGATAAAGCAGAGGGCGGTCTATTCTTTTGTCTGTGCCGGCTGTGGGAAGGCGTTTACAGCTTACGGCAATTCCCACCGGAAATACTGCTCCCATGAGTGCTATGTCAGAAGCCGTTTCAAAGGCGGTGAGGATAATGGATAAAAAGCAGTTCAGGGCAGAAAAAATGTACCGCATATCCCTTTCCGTGGCAAGATCCATGCTTGAAAAAGGCATCATCTCAAAGGAAGAATATTCGGAAATTGATACAATACTGCTCGAAAAATACCGCCCGGCTTTGGGTACATTATTAGCCGGAAAACCCTTGACTTAATGCCCTTTCAGAGTGATGTATAGTAGCGGAAGGAGTTGATTTTATTGAAGAAAATCAGCAGGATAGAGCCTGCATTCCCCATCCTGCCAAAACGTAAAAAGGCGGCGGCTTATGCAAGGGTATCGAGGGATACGGAACGGCTCATGAATTCGGTTTCCGCACAGATAAGCTATTACAGCTCCCTGATACAGGGCAACCCAGAATGGGAATATGCAGGCGTGTACGCTGACTGCGGGATAAGCGGCACGGACATATCGAAACGTGATGAATTTATCCGTATGCTCGCAGACTGTGAGTCGGGAAAGATTGACATCATTTTATGCAAGAGCATATCAAGGTTTGCAAGGAATACCGTAGACCTTCTGGAGACGGTAAGGCATTTAAAGGAACTTGGCATAGAAGTCCGTTTTGAGAAGGAGCATATCAATTCGCTGTCCGAGGACGGGGAACTGATGCTTTCGCTCCTTGCCTCCTTTGCACAGGAAGAAAGCCGTTCCATCAGCGAGAACTGTAAATGGGGCATAAGGAAAAGGTTCCAGTCCGGGGAGATCGGTGTGGCAAATAAGCGCCTGCTCGGATACCGGTATGATGAAGAACAGGAAAAATACATCATTATCCCCGAAGAGGCGGAAGCCGTCCGCTGGATGTTCCAGATGTACATAGACGGCATTTCCCTCCGCTGCATTGCGGAGAGCATGAACAAGGCAGGCATCCGTTCGGTGCTTGGGAATGAGTTCCAGGAAGGCTCGGTACGGCAGTTGATTTTTAATGAGGTCTATGCGGGGGATATCAGGCGGCAGAAATGTTACATGGCAGACCCTATCACAAAAACAAAGGTAAAAAACAATGGAGAACTTCCGCAGTATTATATGGCCGACTGCCACGAAGCCATCATTGACCGTGAAACTTATGCAAAGGTCCAGGCAGAAATGCAGCGGCGGGCGGCGATGCAGAACCCCACATATCCATTTACACGGAAAATCAAGTGCGGTGCGTGCGGGATGTTTTTCACGAGAAGGATATGCAGAAATGATGCAAAATGGTTCTGCCGCAGCAAGAAAGAAGTGGGGATGTCCTGCAAAAGCCATAATTACCTTGAATCGGAACTGTATAAAATCTTCGCAGAAATGCTTGGTACGGATACTTTTGATAATAAGGTTTTTGAAACTTCGGTCAAGGAGATCATATCCATGCCTGACGGCAGCCTTGAGGTAAAATTTTTTGATGGCACAACAAAGATATGGAATATGCCACCGCCTCCGCCGAAAAAACCAAAATCAGAGCCTGGAAGGAAAAGACCAAAACATATCTTTGATGGGAAGATATTCTGCGGGCAGTGCGGCAGGCGGTACGGCCGGGCAGTCAGTGAAAGCAGAGACAGGCATCTTTACTGGTACTGCAGGGCAAAAAGCAATCATGGGGTAACCTGCGACAGCGTGAATTATCCCGACAGTGAGATAAAGGAAATCTTCTGCGGCATCATGGAACAGGAAACATTTGATGAAGGATATTTTTTGAAGACTGTGGAGCGGATGGTGGTGCAGAAAACAGGGAGCATTGATTTCCACATGAAAGACGGCACGGTTAAGACTTACGAAACATTGAAGCTCAGAAACAGCATTCACAGAACAACCTCAACAGATGAGTTTACCGGGAAAATTAAATGTGCCTCCTGCGGTAACCTATACCACAGGTACACTGCTTACGGAAAATATGTTTACTGGCGGTGTTCGGGCAAATCAAAAGCCAGGACAGAATGCTGCGGAAAAGACCTTGCCGACTTCAATATCCGCACAGTCTCCGCTTATATCATGGGCATGGATGAATTTGACGGGGCAGAGTTTGAAAAGCAGATAAAAGACATAACGGCGCTTGAGGACGGCAGCCTTGTATATGAATTTAAGGAAGGGGGAACAAAGCGGTGGCAAAGAACGTAGTCACGATACCCGCGACAAAGAACAGATTCACAGCAGATTCGCTTGGTAGCCTGAAAAAACGCAGGGTGGCGGCATACGCCCGTGTTTCCACCGACCACGAGGAACAGCAGAGCAGCTATGAGGCGCAGGTGGATTATTACACAAATTATATCAACGGCAGGGACGACTGGGAATTTGTATCCGTGTACGCTGATGAAGGCATAACCGGCTGTAATACAAAGAAGCGCGACGGCTTCAATAAAATGGTGGAGGACGCCCTTGCAGGGCGCATCGACCTCATCATCACCAAAAGCGTATCCCGTTTTGCAAGGAACACGGTTGACAGCCTCACCACCATCCGCAGGCTGAAAGAAAGCGGCGTGGAGTGTTATTTTGAAAAAGAAAACATCTGGACATTTGACGGCAAGGGCGAGCTGCTCCTCACCATCATGTCCTCGCTGGCACAGGAGGAGAGCCGTTCCATTTCGGAAAACTGCACCTGGGGACAGAGAAAGCGTTTTGCCGATGGAAAGGTAACGGTGCCGTTCAAAAGATTTCTCGGCTATGACAGGGGCGAGGACGGCAACCTTGTGGTAAACGAGGAACAGGCAAAGACGGTACGCAGGATCTACGGGCTTTTCCTGCAGGGGCGTTCGCCTTATGCGATAGCCAAGATACTGATGGCTGACGGGATTCCCTCACCGGGAGGCAAAAAGACATGGGCATCAGGAACGGTGAAAAGCATCCTGACAAACGAAAAATACAAGGGCGATGCGCTCCTGCAGAAAGTCTACACAGTTGATTTCCTTTCCAAAAAGAAGAAAGTCAACGAAGGAGAAGTCCCGCAGTATTATGTGGAGGGCAACCATCCTGCAATCATATCCTCACAGGAATTTGATGCGGTACAGAAGCAGATGGCCCTCCGATGCCCAGGGAAGAACCGCCAAAGCTGCGTCAGCACTTTCTCAAGCAAGATAAAATGCGGTGACTGCGGAAGCTGGTATGGCTCCAAAGTCTGGCATTCCACCAGTAAATACCGTAAGACCATCTGGCAGTGCAACCATAAATTTGACGGCGGCAAGAAATGCACCACGCCCCATCTTAATGAGGAAACCATTAAGGAGCTTTTCGTAAAAGCGGTCAATATCCTTCTGACTGAGAAAGATGAGATTATTGAGAACTTTAACACCATCAAGGATACGCTCTTTGATTTGCGGTCGTTGGAAACGGAACGGTCACAGCTTCAGGAAGAACTGAATGTGGTAGCAGGACTGGTACAGCAGTGTATCAAAGAAAATGCACGGATCGCCCTTGACCAGAAAAAATACCAGAAAAGATATGACGGGCTGGCAAAGCGGTTAGACAGTGTGCAGGGGCGGCTGGATGAGGTAAGCCAGGCCATTACGGAAAAACAGGCACACAGAGAAAAAATAGAG
>VSNK01000386.1 GCA_009774255.1 Faecalicatena sp. | reverse complement strand
GGCAATGGGCGGCCTGAATACCAGCTTTTATGTGCATCCTCCCGACCAATCAGCGTGGTGATTGGTCGAGGTGTGAAATGTAACGTGAAAAGTTATAGGGTACACATTGACCAGACGTGCTTTGCAACGCTAAAAGTGTTACGGAGTACAGCAAATAATAAAGGAAAATATAATGATGAAAACAATTGGTTTGGTAATGATCGTAAAAAATGAAAGCAGGAGTCTCGAAAAATGTCTTTCCCATGCCCAAAAGCTTGTGGACAATATCTACATCACGGATACCGGCTCGACAGATAACACCATAGAGATTGCCGAAAAATTCCATGCCCATATTTCCAAATATGAATGGAAAAATGACTTCGCTGCCGCGAGAAATTTCGCGTTAAAACAATCCACCTGCGACTGGAACCTGATTCTGGATGCGGACGAATATCTCGTCTCCGGTTCCAAAAAAGATTTGCAGGCATTTATCGACAAAGAAAGTCACATCGGAGCAATTCAGCTAAATAACAGCTATAAAGAGGCAAACGGTGAAATCAGCCAAAGCCGCCTCTGTATTACCCGCTTCATTCCCAAAGGGACTTTTTTCGAAGGGAAGATGCATGAGCAGGTCGTAAGCAGCCTTCCCATCACTCTGCTTCCGCTGGTCTTTGAACATGACGGCTATATGCTGGAAGGAAAAGGCGAACGAAATCTGCAGGTTCTCCTGGAGCTTCTGAAAGAGAAACCCAAAGATCCCTACCTGCTCTTCCAGACCGCGCACACTCTTTGGGTCATGAAAGACTACCAGCGTGCGGACAAATACTTCGAACGTTTTTACCGTAAGGTTCCATTTTCAAGAACAGGCTACCGCACCAATGGAGTGATATCCTATATATATAATCTCATAGAATTAAAAAAATACGAAACCGGCTTCAAGATCATAGATAACGAAAAGAAGCGTCTGGCTCCTTACGCGGATTTTCATTTCGCATGCGGGACCTTTTATACCAAGGCCATCTTTTCCGACGTCCGGCGCTATATCCATTACCTCCCGGAAATCGAACTGTCCTACCGGCGCTGCCTGGAGATTGGTGAGGTGCCGGAGCATGAAGGCGTGATCGGGAGCGGTTCTTTCAAAGCAGCGTACAATCTAGGGGTGTGGTTCGAAGTGAATGGAAAAAATGAAGAGGCGCGTTCCTATTATCAGATGGCACTGGACTGGGGATATCAGCCGGCGGCGGAGCGGATAAAAAATCTGCGCTAGTATAACCCACGATAATTACCGCTGCCTTACACGCAGGATAAATTTTCATGTGCAAGGAAGCTGAATGAGGCGATGCCTGACCCCGATACATACTCACATAGAAGCCATTTTTCTATGCGTGTAGTCCGCATCCACACTCCGGCCAATCAGTGTAAAGATTGACCGGAGTGTGCCATCTGCATTTTTCATGGATACTCTTCGCCTCTTTCTTTTAAATTTCGGCGTATCTTTCCACTGAGCCTCCATTCGCATGAGCAGCCAAAGAGAGGCTTTCGGGCTTAATTGTTCCGCCACTGTATAGACAGCAGCAGCTACGGTCGCCTCAGACAGGATTTCCCGGGAACGGTCGCATTCAAATGTGTCTAATTTACCTTGTATATGCACCACAGCCGGAAATGGCAGACGCCCGCGAGCAATATATTGATAGTAAAACACGCCCTGTATGTCCTCGTGCTCCATGCAGGGAATTTCCTTATCCGATCTTCCGTACAGCGCATAATCTTCGGCAGTTTCAACCGCATCCCCGAACAATTCATTTTCCGGGAAAAAGAATTCCAGCAAAGCTTCCCTGGCATAACGCAGATTCTCATCAGAGGCAGGAAGTCCATATAAATCAAGCGTAGTAAAACCATCATCTTCGCGTTCTTCCATCCGATACCCGAACATCTCTACTTTCCGATCCTCAATCTCTTCCATATATTGGTATGGCCGCAGCTTCCATCTGCCGGAAGACATTTCCGCGTCTCCCCCAAGCTTCACCAGACAAAGCAGCGCAATCTTAAATCCTTCTCCGTACTTTCCAGCATATCCGCTTTTCCCGGTCTTCGTACTGCCGCCGATATGAGAAAGCCACTCATACGAAAACGTATGACCTGGCGTCCGCATCCTGATATGGAGCTGTCCGGCATACCGGCTGCATGCCGCTGCCGGTGTGTCCTCGTCCATGATTTCCCACCGATACTCAAATTCCTCCGCAAAATGCTCATACCCTATGCTGTCATAAAAATTTTGGATAAAATCCCTGATGATACGCCGCACACCCCATCTCACCGGATAGTCCATGGTGATTCCCAACGAAATAAAATCAGGGATCTCACAGACACCCTTGTCATATGTATTTGTATTCACTTTCTCTTATAATCCTCCTCGCAAGCGCGCTCGGAGGGAGCTCCGGATATTTTCCCACAAAGGCGCATATCTCGTCCCAGCTCCCTTCATGAAATCCCATACAGTCCAATATCTTTTTCTTTTCTTTCACCCATTCTTCCTTTACAAGCCGCCCTTCCTCATCGAAAAAGTCCGGACGTTTCCCTTGATCTTCCGGATGCTCCGCAAGATGCTTCTTATATCTGTTCTCTAACTTCTTTTTATACTTCTCCCAGCTTTCCGCAGACAGGAAAGTCTTGACATGTCCGACCATCCGTGTCAGCATTCTCAGGGCAGAAATCGATATGCCGATTTCGAACCCCTTCTGATATGCCTCATCGTATAAATCTATATATCCTGCCTCCAACATATCGAAATCACTCCCTTGTTCGTCTTCTTCCTCATTTTCCGGAAAAATAAATACATTTTCTAAGGTCGTTCTAAATTCCTTAGTGGTATCTACTACCAGTTCCAGCGAACGATTGTACTGCCCTTTCTCCGGTCGGATCATCGTTTCCCTTCTCATATCGACCCTCTCGTTCAGATTTGTCTGGCTCCTATTTAATCTTTCCCTGTACATCTTCATCCTTGTGATAAAATCTGACATAACATCCTCCCTGCAAAATACATTCATAATGATATGTGATGAATTTATCGCTATTGTCTCATTTTGTCAACCATTCATCCTAAAATAACAGTAAATAATTAATTTTTGAAAGATACTGTCATAAAGGCTATTTGCGAATGGAAATGCTTACATTATTTTTTATTAACAGGAAAATAGCAGAAACCATGTAAATATGACATTCTTTAAAGATATGAATATGACAATTCATATGATCTATTCAGACAAGAAGAATGTTGAAATTTCTTCTGAATATATAATAGAATACCACCATAAAACCTATTATGGGGGGCGGCAGCTTCCCGAGCTTAGTGACCGGTTTTCCGGAATACATAAGAAGGGAGGCGGCGTAAATGACAGATGCAGATATCATTTTGATATTCATAGGGATAATCCGCTTGCTGATTACCTTCGGTAATACTCGGAAAACTCCACCTTTGGAGTGGGTTCCATGTAAGGTGCCGTTAGTAGCAGGTGCCTTTCTTCATCTAAACAATAGCATACCCTCCTAAAAATTTCAAGTGGTTTAATAAAAGATTCCAGCAAAATGAAAATTACATCTACAGTTCGTTCCTGATAGATAAACATCAAGAATTTTTTAGCTAATTTTGTTATCAATGATACTAAAGCGAAAAAAAAGAAGAAAAAGCACTAAAAAAAGCTGAAAATGGAGTGGTGTATCAATTAAATAGACTAACGGAAACCCACGGGAAAATATTTGATGTTGTTAATTGGTTTTTAGCTCAAACTTCGGATGATACACCTGTTACCCATTTGGCTCTGCAAAAATTACTATATTTTACACAGAGTTGGAGTTCCGTATTGTTAGATAATGAAATTTTTACTGATGATTGCCAGGCATGGGTTCATGGTGCTGTTTATCCAAATGTTTATGAACTTTTTAAAAAATTCAAGTATGCACCCCTGCCTAAAGTGGGTGAAACGGCTAGATTTAAAGAAAATGAATTGAGAGTTTTAGATGCCGTAAAGAGATATTATTTTGATATATATAGCGCAAAAGCATTAGAAGAGATATGTCATCGGGAAGAACCTTATATAAAGGCAAGATTGGGCTATACAGAAGAAGAGCCTTGCCGTTCAAAAATTGATAAAGAAAGTATTGTTTTATATTATAATCAAATTTCACTAAAATATAATATAAATCTCTCTGA
>VSNK01000385.1 GCA_009774255.1 Faecalicatena sp. | reverse complement strand
TTAGGAATTGAAAAGGAAACCTGATCCAGTTTAAAATCCCCATATTTCTTTGTCAAATCCTTAATCTGCAATATTTCATCCATGATCTGTCCTCCGTATCCAGAAACGACTGGATTTTTCCAAATCTTTCATATAATGATAGGAATCCATATCTGGCTTACATAATCCTTATCTTTTGGATTCCCTTCACCATACCATTCCACCGCCGGGCATTCCCCATATTGGAATGAATGTCTGGGCAGCCATTCCCCTTTTAAATATTTCCATCCATTTTGTATTGCATGCGGTACCTCTCCCCTGCACTCTATAATCGCCCAAGTATGTCCTGATAACTTATATTCAGAAACATTCCGTAATTCATGCCTTATGGATGGACGGACTTCGCCCAGCGAAATGCCTCCTATGAAATCACTTTCCAGCTGCTGTGACAATACAATCATAACTGAATGCTGCCATTCATCTTTATTATCCGAGACCCCCGCCGGCCAGATTTCTTCTTTTGTCTGAATGTTCCAGGAATACTGCTGTTTTCGTATCTTCTCCATTTGGGGATAAATCTGGAGCCTTGTTTCGTGCTTCCTTGCCTCTCTCGGTGAAACGCCATGAAACCTGCGGAACGCCTTAGTAAAAGAGGTAGGTGATTCATAACCGTATCTATTGCTTACTTCTGCAATCCTAATGCAGCTGCCTTTTAAATCATATCCGGCAAATGTAAGCTTACGCAGCCGGATATATTCGGACAGGCTGATTCCGTTCATATAAGAGAATACCTTTTGGAAAAAAGCATAAGAACAACCGGCAATCTCTTCAATTTCCTTTGCATCTATAGCCCCCTCTCCATAATCCAGGCTACTCTCAATACAATTGATTATTCTCTGTAACTTTTCATCCCACTCCATATCATCTCTCTTTCTTTGCCTTACATCTCCCTTTGCTATGCCCGTGCCTTGCCGGCACTGGTTTTAAGCCCCAGAAACACAATATAAGTTTATCAACCCTATTTTTCTCCTGCAACAAGGTTGTCCATTTTTGCAGAATGAGGTGCCATATTTGCAGTTAAAGGATCTCCTGCTATCATACATTCAATTTTTCTACTTCTAATCCTGTGTTGACAATAACAGTACTGCTGTGAATACATCTTTTTCTACTTTACAAGAGAGATAACCCCCATACTTTTCCGCCATCTTATTTACGCTGCCAATCCCCAGGCCATGCAGACCTTTTTCTTTTTTGGTTGACAGGAGCGTATCCCCCTGCACGGCAATCTCCCCTGAATATCCATTTATAATCCTGAAGACACAAAACCCTCCGACATCCTGCATAAAAATACGTACCTTCACATATTTCTGCCCCCGGCATTCTCCGGCGGCACGCAGCGCATTGTCCAGCAGATTTCCCAGTAATGCGACCAGATCAATATCGGAAACCATCTCTAATCTTACTCCCGGCTCCACATAAGCATCAAATTCAATCTGGTTCTTTTCCGCCCGTCCTTTCTTCTCGGATAATATCATGTTCAGTACATGATGGCTGCAGAATATTTCCGTCCCACTGTCCTCTATATGCCCGTTCATCTCCTCCACTGCCTTCATAATACTTTTACAGTCGCCCTGCCTTGCAAAATTATGAATCATGGACAGGTAATGGTTCATATTATGGACAAACTCATTATGGCTTCCCTGCACTTCGTCCATCTGCGTATAATATTTTAAATCTGCCTGCTGTTTTGTAATGAGAATCTGATTTTCCGCATTTTGGTACATTTCTTCCGAATATCTGTTAAATGCATAGAACACAAGGATATTCCCGATCAGCAGAAGGCTGAAGCAAACGGTGATCAGAACCTTCACATAGACATTCGTACCAAAATCAAAACCCGAATAGAAAATTCCTGCCATGATACCAAAACCGGCCACCGGCAGGCACAGATATTCCAAAAAGATATGATTATCCATCTTTCTCTTTGATGTCCCGATAAACTGTTCTACCAGTACAAACATAATATAGGTCAAAAGTTTCAGGGACAGGATCTCCAGATGAACCCCTGACATCAGCATATTCTTCTCATTCGTCTGGTTGAAGATAATTGCAAACAGACATTCACTCGCGAATATAATGGAATATGCGACTACGTAGCACAAAACCCTGCTCCCCGTCTTTCCCTCAAATAAAACCATCACAAAGACAAAGGTTATGACTGTGAACATGACAAGGTTCAGCTCCCGTTTCCCCACCAGATTCACCGCATACAGGCTGAACACCGCCCCTGCATTCGTAAGATAAAGCTTCTTAGGTTCCAGCGCCCAGGACTTCTTTTCAAAAAAACATTCAAAAAACGTATAGACAAGATATATCTCCACGATACAGTACACCAGTAATATATATTTATCAATAAAGTTCATACTATTCATAGCATCACTCCATATATTTGCGGCTGACCCATTCTGCAAAATAACTCCGGAATTCCTTTAGCCTGGACCGGGAAATCGTCAGGATCGTGCCATCCTTTAATTTCATCTCCCCGTCCGAACACATCTTGACCACATACCTCAGATTGACAATATAACTGTTATGTGCGTATGCAAACCCAAAGGGATGCAGAATCTCATACAGTTCCCCCAGCTTCTGCCTTGTGGTCAGCTTATGTTCAAAAGAATACTCTATCTGTTCCCTGCCCACATGAATCCTGCTCCCATGTTTTGTATTCTCAATATATAATATATCATCCGGAACGAGGGCTACGCTGTTATGGTAATAATTCCCAACAATGCAGGGAACATTCTGATTCTCCTTAATCTGTCTGACCACAGCACACATCTCTGAAATCATCCGTTCCTCAGAATAACCTTTAAGCAGATAACGAAACGGTGTCGCTTTAAACGACTCATCCGTGGGCATGTGTATGCCTGAGCAGAATACAAGGATACTCTTGGGAAAGACCTCCCGAAACCTTGCCGCCGTTTCATGCCCGTCAAGCCCCTCCATCTGCATGTCCAGAATCAGCAGGTCGCACCTCTTTCTGTTCCGGATTCCCTGCACAAGCTCTTCACCTGAATAATATTCGCTAAACAGAATCTCTCCCTTATCCATTCCGCTTTTTGCGATAACTCCTTTTATATAATCAACAAACGCTCGATCATCATCACAAATTATAATATTATACATAATTCCCCTATAATTCCTTACTGAACATCAGAGGGCTGTTCCCTTATCTATATACTTTCACTTCCAAGCCTCTCCAATAATTCCATATATTTATTCTGGTAGGAATCTACCTTCTCCTGCATTTTTTCTTTTAATTTTTCGATTTCCTCCGAATGCTGCTGTTTTAACTTAAGCTGTTCCCTTTCACCCGACAGGGCCGACTCTGCCAGTCTGCTTTCCATCCCGGCGACTGCCTTTTTGTGCGCTTCTTCCTGTTCCATGAGCGCACGCTTTTTCTCCAGCTCTGCTTCCTTCTGCAGCTGTTCCAGATTTTCAATGCGTTTCTGAAGCTCTGTATTGGAGTCTGCAAGCTCCTCTTTCTCTGCCAAAATACTTTCTGTCTTCTGAACGGCCGATTCCATGCTGGCAATTTTATTGCGTAAATCACTGCATGACTCGCTCAAATTCCGGTTTAAGGCATCTTTATCAGCCAGTTTGCTACGAAAATCTTCCTGCTGTTCCATAATCTTTGCATCCTGTGCATGGATTTTTTCAACGAGCTCTTCATTTTCTTTTTGCAGCGCAGAGATCCTCTTATAATTTTCATCCTTTAATTCTGCCATCGTCCGGTTCTTTATCTGCAGGTCTGAAATCGTCTCGTCTTTTGACCGGAGCAAAATCTCATACTCCGCCCGGACAGTTTCTTTCATATTATGCTTTCCTTCCACCGCATCCATATACATCCGGTTTAAGATACTGACATAATTCTCAAATTGCTCCAGATTCTCCCTGTCATCTACCAGTACCACCTTTGCCTTCTGGAGTGAATATGCCTCTATCATCCGGGCAAAGGCCGCCTGCTGCCCTTCCCCAATCTCCTCTGTAATCTGCCGTATCCGCTCGGCGGTCTCTTCATCGATCCGATACGATTTAGGTTTTGTCTCTGCCATGTTACTTTCCTCCGTTATTTTCTCTTTCATCTGATTGTAACACGTGAATTCTATTAATACAACCTTGATAATAAGCTTTTACAAATAAATGTAATACCCTAC
>VSNK01000384.1 GCA_009774255.1 Faecalicatena sp. | reverse complement strand
GAACATGTGGCAGTAAACCGAAGCTGGGAGGTCGATCCCTGCTTCACTGACCTGGGCTGCATATTTTTTTATGATCCTCTGGACATTCCCTACGGACATCTTGTCTGTTACGCCTTTTATCGTTGTGGAAAATAAATAGCATTCCCTGGAAGAATTATTGTGGTACACACGAATATATTCCCTGAATTCTGTACACAAAAGGTATCAAGGCGTTTTAATAGCTTTTCTTCGCAATTATAGGCATATCCATCCGCCCGTTTTTGCTGTATGAGTCCTTCGATATGGCGTGCCAGGCCGCTCTCAAAAGTGTATGTCATGACAAAACACCTCCAAATTCCAGAGGGCAGAGCCTCATTTTATCTTCGTCACGTTCAAGATATACCTCGGCAGTTTCCGGACGTGCATGCCCGAGGGCGCTGGAAATATCATCAAGTTTGCTGCCTGCCCGGAGCATTCTTGTGGCAAATGTTTTCCGTGTTATATGGAAGCCCTGGCCAGCGGATAGTTCAAATCCATATTCGGCAAGTATTCTTTTCAATGCCCCGCGGCACGCTGTTGTGACTTTAAGCGGGATATATGGGGCCTGATGGCGGATAAATATATATCCGCTGCCTGTGGCAGCCGATTCCGGACGTCCATTCATGATGTATTTATATACAGAATTACCGACATCTGTTGGGACTGGAAGCGTGATTGCTTTTCCTGTTTTCTGCTGGATGAAGGAAACCGTTTTGTTTTTCCAGTCAAAATCATTGACCTGAAGCTTTAGGATGTCTGCTCCCCTGATACCCATCCGAAGCCCGAGCATAACCATAGCTGTGTCCCTGAGTTCCATGGGAGTGGAAGCTTTCTCACGGTATTCATATATTTTCTCAACCATATCATCACTCAGGACATCAACGATGCTGCGATGGGGAGCACAGCTTGCAGATACTGCAAAAACAAGGGTTGGCGGAACCAGATCCTGGTCAGCCATGTACCGCAGAAGCTGACGGAGCTTTGCCCCATATGCATTTTTACTTTCCGGGGTCGAGTGGGCATCATGGTTATGGAATGCTTTCACTGCATCAGGTGTTATGGACGCCGGATGATCGATTCCAGTATCTTTAAGATATTTGAAGAAACTGCATCCGGCAGCCCTGCACATCGCAAGTGTATTATCAGCCATCCCATCCCGCCTGCGGCTCTCTATAAAACCATTAAGAATGCTTTTGCTCCATGGAGGCAGATAGTCGGACGCACGCTTTGGGTCAGCAATCATATTAGATTTCATTGTTCCCTGGAGATACTTTTCAAACATTCTGACCGTGTGTGAACGGCGGGCCGATACAGGATTGCTGCCTTTGGCCTGATCCGGACAATCCGGAAGCATATCTATCCATAGGGCTACAGTTTCTGCCGAATGCTCCAGGCGGTTAAGTTCCAAAAACATAAAGTACCATGTGAAATCATTGCGGTAAACAGCTTTTGATGATTCCATGTATTTCCAATCGTCCAAGGCGTCAAGATACTCTTCCGCTTTATGTTCGAGAGATACACTGGGATGGAATGCGGCGCCTGTTTTGGAAAGCCTCATGCCAGACAGTATTTCAGCGTTCCCGCCAAAAAGAACCAGCTGATAACACTTCGGCACATCACCCCGGAGATGAAGGTATTTCATAAGAGCCGTCATAGCGCATACGGCGTTCTGGCGTCTGACGGGAGAGCCGCAGGATTTGCAGTAAGTATTCCAGTATTCGATCAGAGTATCTATGGTGACTGCTTCCGGCTCTGTAATTCCAAGGGAAGTCGCAAGCCTGAAAAACTCTTTTGTGGCAACGGAATACATATGGTAATAGCTGGGATTCTGGCTGACCGCATAGTATTCCTCCAGCTCATATGCCAGGCGGAAAAAGGATTCCGACATCCCGCTCCGGCAGAAAAAGCTGTCATCTGAGCGGCAGAAAGGGCTTTCGATATTTCCAAAGAGCAGGTAATGCTCCAGGCGGAACAGGGCATTTCTATATTGGGAACACGTCTCATAGGAAATTTCCTGTTTCTTAATCTCAAGCCAGTCCAGCGCGGCATCCATTGAAAAAGGGATGCCCTTATCCATCAGGTGTTTGAAGAACGTGGTGTAGCAGGTTCTGTGCATGTCTATATTTTTACATGCACTGTCTGGCCGCTTCATCATATTGAGGACTGATGAAACAGCATCTAAATAGTTTATTTGCATATCAAATGCGCTCCTTTCCAGCTTCCCATTCGAGGGGAAAATCTGAGAATAGCGTATCTGATAATGCTCATCTTTTGTACAAGAAAGTGAGGATTTATGGGAAATAATATAAAAAATCAACATTATAAAAACATGGGTATAACTGATAGCGATGTTCCAGAAGGAAAGCAGGCAGGCAACCATAGAGGAAATATGAAATGCTTGCCCTGATCAACAGCACACTGGAAAAGCTGTGGTTCCTGTCAGATGAAGCGTTTTTAAACATGGATTTGGAACCGTACAAAGAGGAACCGGTGGAGGATGAATGATGGATGTGAACCAATTTGCACTCTACCAGCTTAAAAATATCCCGGAAAACAGGCAGATACGGTTCCATCCTTACAGTACGCTGCAGGAGAAGGGAATTCAGATACAGCATAAGGACTATACGCAGGTGTATCTGGCACGGATGCAGCAGGGAGACGAACCAGAACAGATCCGCAGGTGCTTTAATGAGAAGCTACCACGGACATTTCATGGCCATTCGATCAGCGTCAGCGATGTGCTTGTGCTGAATAAGGACGGTGTTGTGACTTCCTACTATGTTGAGAAGGATGGATTTACAGTTATAGCAGGTTTTATCCAGAAAGGTTCATCCGGCGCACTTGTGTCGATTGATACGTCAGATTTTCATATCGAAGGGAAAGAAGGGAGCTGGCACGCTTTTGACAGCATTATCATAGACGGCAGGCAGTTTTTCCTGATGGAGCATGAAACCTATGGAAAAGAAGTGGCATGGGTTGTGCTGGATGAAGAAGGGAAGATCATTGTAGACCATACATATCAGGGGGTTGACCAGACGGTCTTACAGCAGATTAAGGATTACCTCAATCCGCCGCAGCTTACCGCAGAGCCGCAAAAACAGGAAATACCCGATGGGAATATCCAGACGCAATCCGGCAATGCTATGGATAAGCCACCTCTTGAAAACTGGCAGAGATATATGGAGAATGGCGAGGATCTTCGCAGTTCTGAGATAGATGAAGAACAAAATTACAACATGATAGACGGCAGGCGGAATAATATGTTCCCCAAAGGTAAGAATGGCAGGGCATCCGTCATGGCAAAGCTGCGCCGCAAACAGGCAGAGATTGCAAAGCGGTATGGGAAGCCTGCGCAGCAGATGGCAATGGCAGAGGATATGGAGCGCAGACGGAAGTAAGAAAGGGAGAAGTGTCTGGCGAACGCTGCCGGATGCTTCTCTCTTTTTGTGTCTTGAACAATGGAGAGTTTCTCTGTATAATAAAACCATAGTAGACAGGGCATAGCTGATCTGCCAGATTGATCAGCAAAAGCCAGAATCGGGGTGATACGATGCAGGGTGAAACATTACAGGAAGAACCAAAAGGGAAAACAGCGGAGAAAAAGGAGGCGTTTGCAAAATATACGGCGAAAGACAGTGTTTTTGGGGCGCTTTTCCGGGATAAGAAGTACCTGATACAGCTATACCATGCGCTCCACCCGGAGGATGGGGAGACGACGGAAGATGCGCTTACGGACATTACGATAAGGAATGTCCTCACGAATGGGATCTACAATGACCTGTGTTTCAGAGTTGGGGATAAAGTCATGTTCCTGGTCGAGCATCAATCTTCATGGACGATGAATATCATTATACGTGTGCTGATGTATTTAGCACAGATTTACCACGATTACTTTGAGGAACAGGAGGCAGACTTATACGGAAGTAAGAAAGTTCATGTACCAGAACCGGAATTATACATGATTTTTACAGGAGAGCGTGCCAGCAGGCCGGAAACAATCTCACTTTCCAAAGAATTTTTCGGCGGGAAAGAATGTGCCATTGAAGTAAAGGTTAAAGTGCTTTACGGCGATAAAGGGAATGACATTATCAGCCAGTATGTAAATTTTACAAAAGTATATAATGAACAGGTGAAACAGTATGGAAGGAGCCGGGAGGCTGTCACGGAAACCATCCGTATCTG
>VSNK01000383.1 GCA_009774255.1 Faecalicatena sp. | reverse complement strand
GGATATATTTTGCGAATTGCTAATCCTTATGGATTGGAAATGAACAAAAAGAAAAATCAGGGTGTTATTCCGATTTTTATACAGAAAATATTACATAGTGAACCTATTGAGATATGGGGGACGGGTAACAATAGGAGGGATTACATATATATTGATGAGGTTATTGACGCAATTGAGTCTGTGTATCAGTATAATGGCAGGTATAGAACTTTTAATATAGGAACAGGACACAGCTATTCCCTGAGGGAGCTTATTAAACTTATCGAGAGAGAAACAAAAATACAGGCAAAAATAGAATATAGAGAACCTAGAAAATGTGATCTTATGAATTCATGCCTGGATGTTTCGTTAATTTATAGGGAGTGTGGATGGAAAAGCAAGATAACGATAGAACAGGGAATTCGAAATTATGTAAACATAGTTACAGATGGAATGGCGAATAGGGAAAATAGATGAAGTGGTTGAATAAAGGACATGAATTTGATGAATATGCAAAAGAACTTGTAGAGAATTTCACTCAAAAAGGAAGCCTGTTTTATATTTTTGGAGCCGGGGAGATCGGTGAAGATATCAGGGAGGTAATTGAAAAAACAGGCTGTTTTTCCGGGTTCATTGACAATGACAGGAAAAAGCAGAATTCCGGAGTAAATGGGGTAAAGGTTATTTCATTAAAGGAATATTTTGAAGAAGAAAAAAGAGGCCTGATTATTATTGCGGCTGATAAAAGAAATATACCGGTGATAACAGAGCAGATGGCAGCTATGGGATTAAAACGGAAAATTGACTTTTATGAGTATACGGAATTCATGAAGGATATATTTCCGGTTTTGTCAGTGTATGCGAATAATCAGCTTTATGTAGAACTGGCGCAGATCAGCCTGACGGAAAGATGCAGCTTAAAATGTAAAAAGTGTGCGCATGCCTGCTATGCTGTTGATTCTAAAGCCCAGGATATGAGCCTTGGTATGGCAAAGAAAAGTGCAGATTTTTTCTTTCATTTTGTAGATATTATAAGGGAATTTGTCCTGATTGGCGGGGAACCGTTTTTATACCGGAATCTTGCTGACATTATCGAATACATAGGTGAGAATTACCGCAATAAGATTGTAGATTTTACCATAACAACGAATGGAACCATTATACCGGATTCTTCTATATTGGAGTTGTGCAGGAAGTATCATGTGATAATCCGCATATCGAATTATTCCGCCGGAATAAAAAGCCTTGAAAAGAAATATGGACAGCTGCTGGAAAAGTTAAATGATTATCAGGTTTTATATTCGATGGGGAATAAAGAAATACAATGGATGGATTATGGATTTGAGACGGTATACAGAAACGGAACGGAAGAGGAACTGATACAGGTATTTGATAGATGTAAAACACCATGCAGGGAAATCAGAGGAAGCCGCTATTATTATTGCGTTATGGCAAGAAGTGTATCGGATAACCTGAAATTGAATGTGGGAAAAGAAGATTATCTGGAACTGGCAGATTTAACAAAGCAGGATAAAAAAGTGATTTTGGAGTTTGATAGGGGTTATTCGGACAAGGGGTATCTGGATATGTGTAATCGATGCCGTGGGGCGGAAGCATCCGATTATCCGATACCGGCAGCAGAACAGAAATTAGACTCTTTATGATGACAGGAGTTTCAGATTAAAAATGTGGTTGAACAGGGAGGTTAGGGCAATGGAATATATTATCGTCCAGGCTGGCGGAAAGGGTACCCGCCTGGGATATCTGACAAAGAATAAACCGAAAGCATTAGTCCCTGTGGACAACCTCCCCATGCTGTTCCATCTGTTCCGAAAATATCCGGAAAAAAGGTTCATCATAATCGCAGATTACCACAGAGAAGTGTTGAGAGAATACCTGTCAAGTTTTGCCAAAGTAAAATATCAGGTAGTAGACTCGGAGGGGACCGGAACCAGCACCGGTATCCGGCAGGCATTGGAATTGATTCCGCCATCAGCCCCTTTTATGCTGGTGTGGTCAGACCTGATACTTCCGGAAGGATTGGAATTGCCTGAGGAATATGAAAAGTCAGTCTCTTTGGCAGCGCCATATCCGTTACCGCAGGATTATATAGGGATCTCCCGGACCTTTCCCTGCCGCTGGAGCTATCGTGACGGGCAGTTTACGGAGGAACGTTCGCAGGAATACGGAGTAGCGGGATTTTTTTTGTTTGGCAGTAAAGGCAGTTTGGATGGCGTACCTGAGAACGGGGAGCTGGTACGCTGGATGCAGGCCAGACAGATGAAGTTCCGGGAGTTTGGGCTTGCCGGGACAAGGGAGTTCGGTATCCTGAAGGAATATGAAAAGCTGGAACGGGAAAAATGCCGTCCCTTTAACCGCATTACGACAGACGGAGATGTGCTGACCAAAGAAGCCGTGGATGAGCAGGGGAAAGAGCTGGCCGTGAGGGAATGTAAATGGTATGAGAAGGCAAAAGAAAACAGCGGACAGATATTACCCCACATCTATAGCACAGATCCTTTGAAAATGGAGTACATAAAGGGAAAGAATATTTACGAAAATCAATTGTCACACGCTGAAAAGCGGGGAATATTAGAAACACTCATTCAGGCTTTACGGCAGTTACATCAGACGGAGCAGGTGGAAGCGGATTCATTCAGCATGAAAGAAGCTTACTATGGCAAGACGATGGAACGACTGAGTAAAATAGAAGATTTGGTTCCGTTTGGAAGGGACAGGAGGATACGGGTCAATGGAAAGTCCTGCAGAAATATATTTTTCCATAAACGGAAACTGGAACGGAAGCTGGAACAGATCTCCTGTAAAGCCTTTCATTTTATTCATGGGGACTGTACCTTTTCCAATCTGATGCTGCGGGAAAACGGTATGCCGGTATTGATTGATCCCCGCGGGTATTTCGGCTATACGGAGCTGTATGGGGATGTCCGGTATGACTGGGCAAAGCTTTATTATTCCATTGTGGGAAATTATGACCAGTTTAACCTCAAAAATTTCCGGCTGGATATTGGAGCAGATGAAGTTACGCTTCAGATTGACTCCAACCATTGGGAAGATATGGAAGAGGACTTTTTTGAGCTTACCGGAGCAGACAGGGGGGAGATCCGGCTGCTTCACGCAGTAATCTGGCTTTCCTTAACGACCTATGCATGGCAGGATTATGACTCTGTCTGCGGGGCATTTTATAATGGTTTGTATTACCTGGAGGATGTGTTATGATCAGTTATTTCGAAAAACAACTGGCGGAAATCGACCATTCCCTTCATTCCCTGGATTCCCGGATTTTTGGCAGGATGGTAGACGAGGCTATTTCTGTTTTGAAAGCGGGGCACAAGATTGTCGTTTCCGGACTTGGGAAAAATGTACCGATCTGTGAGAAGTTCGTGGGTACTATGATTTCCATGGGATTGGATGCCTGCTTCTTACATACGAATTCTGCCGTCCATGGGGATATGGGGCTGGTGAAAGAGAGGGATATGGTCATCCTTCTGACAAAGAGCGGGGAAACGGCGGAGTCGATCTATCTGGCCCGGCTTTTAAAAGAACGCCAGGTTAACCTGTGGCTCCTGACCTTTGAGAAGGAGAGTACCCTGACCAGAGAGATTCCGAACCGTATTGTACTGGAACTGAAGCATGAAGGGGATCTGTGGAACGTGATGCCGAATAATTCTACGACCATGAACCTGATTCTACTTCAGGGGTTTGCCATGCAGATTGCGAAGAGCATGGAGATTGATATCCATCAATTTAAGAGGAACCATCCGGGCGGACATATCGGTGAAGTGTTAGAGAATGTATAAAGATGAAAGACAGGTTGGCAGTATAAAGCGCCATATGAAAAGCACTATATGAAAAATGACATATAAAAAGAATATGGGAATTGTCCGTATCAAAAATCTGCTCCGCAGATTGATTACAGGAAATGCAGGGAAAAATGTATGAATGAACAGCTATTATCGGTTATTGTTCCGGTCTATAATTCGGAAAGGTTTCTGACCCATTGTGTGGAGAGTCTGCTGGATCAGACTTATCAGGTAATGGAAATACTTCTGATTGATGACGGGTCTGCGGATGGAAGCGGAAAAATATGTGATGGCTATGCGGAAAAATATAATAATATTTTTATCTTCCATCAAAAAAATGCCTGTGCAAATGCAGCCAGAAAAAAAGGAATTGAGAATGCAAAAGGTTACTATATCGCATTTG
>VSNK01000382.1 GCA_009774255.1 Faecalicatena sp. | reverse complement strand
AGGAAGCGAAGCGTGCCGAGGAAAGTGCCAGGGCTTTGTTCAGCCAGGGAAATGCGGCTGATATGCCCACAGCGGAACTGACAGAAGAAGATTTGAGTGACGGAGCAATCGACATCCTTACCATGCTGCAGAAGAGCGGCCTGGTTCCGTCCAAGGCAGAAGGCAGGCGTGCCGTGCAGCAGGGAGGCGTCGCGGTGGACGGCGTGAAGGTGAGCGATATTCAGGCAGTGTTTGGCCGGGAACAGCTTTCCGGAGAAGGGCTGGTACTGAAAAAGGGAAAGAAGAACTTCCGGAAGGTTGTTCTGAAATAGCTGGAATTTTTCCGGAAGGTGATCCTGAAATAGCTGGAATTTTTCCGGAAGGTGATCCTGAAATAGCTGGAATTTTTCCGGAAGGTGGTTCTGAAATAGCTGGAATTTTTCCGGAAGGTGATCCTAAAAAGCCGCAATTATTCCGGAAGGATACGATAATAATACGGGAAAATATGGTAAAAATACAGGAAAAAATACGGGAACAATAGCATAACCGGCCTCACCGGAAACGGTGAAAGTCCGGCAGGGCGGCGAGTCGCCGTCCGGGAAAAGAAAGGGAGGCATAAGACCTTCGGATGCTCCGATGTACTTCCGCACATTGGCATGTGCTTTGCGGCTGAGGCCTGGTACACCTGCGCATCCTGCGGAATCCATTTTTTGTATTGTTCCCGTATGCCCGGAACCAAAATGGGCGGGGTTACCTTGTATTTTTTCGGCGCGTCCACAAAGCAGAAGGAGCATTCTCGGAAATTCAGCCACAAAGGTGTGTGCAAGGGAGCAAGAGAGTTTCCGAGAGTACACGGAACAAGGGAAGGAAGTGTGTGATCATGGCGGAAAAAGATTTATGGAAATACTGCACCTCCGCGCAGGTACAGGCGACGCTTCGTTCCCTTCATCTTCTGGACGGTGTGCGGATCGAGGAGGAAAAATATTTTTCCTGTCTGTACGCGGTAAGCAATCATCCGGAAGAGCATTATCATCCGGCGGCCATTCCGAAGAAAGGCGGGGGCGTGAGAAAGCTCATGGTTCCGGACAGTCTGCTGTGCCGGATCCAGAAGAATATCCTGCACCATGTACTGGAGGAGTTTCCGGTCTCGGAACATGCAAAAGCGTATCGGCCGCGGTCCGCGATTGTGGAAAACGCAAAGCCCCATGTGGGGGCAAAAGAAATTTTAAAATTGGATATCCGGAATTTTTTTGACAGTATTACTTTTTTTCAGGTCTACCGGTCCGCATTTCCGGCCATTTACTATCCGCCCGCGGTGCGGACGCTTCTGACAAACCTGTGCTGCTGCAGGGATTCTCTTCCGCAGGGGGCGCCCACCTCGCCGGCGGTTTCGAATCTGGTCATGAAGCCCTTTGACGAATATATGGGGGCGTGGTGCCGGGAGCGGGGAATCCGGTATACAAGATACTGCGACGACCTGACATTTTCCGGGGACTTTGACAGGCAAGAAGTCAAAAAGAAAGTACGGGGATTTCTGGCGGCATATGGATTCGCACTGAATGAAAAAAAGACTCGGGTGCAGAAAGAGCATCAGAGACAGATGGTCACCGGCATCGTCGTAAATGAAAAGCCGCAGGTTGGCCGTGCTTACAGGAAAAAGCTTCGGGCGGAAATCTATTATTGCGGTAAATATGGGGTGGAATCCCATTTGCAGAGAAGCGGAGAATGGGAAAACTGGAAAAAACGATATCGGGAGTCCGATGTGATCTGCATGCGGTATCTACAGCATTTACTTGGAAAGGTTCATTATGTGCTGCAGGTGAATCCCGGGGATGCGGAATTCTGCCAGGCAAAAGAGTTGGTGAAGGAGATGCAGAAAGAGCTGGTGAGGGAACTGCAAAAAGATCCGCAAAAAAGAGCTGCGGGAGGAAGGAGAGAGGAATGGGAATGAATCCAAAAAGACTATTGAAAATGCAGATGGCATGGAAGCAGTTTAATGAAACCCACCCGAGAGTCCTGCCATTTATCAAGGCAGTGGAGGCGGCAGGAATTCGGGAAGGAACTGTGATTGCGGTCACGGTGGAAACACCGGAGGGAGAAAAATTTGAAAGCAACATCAAGGTTCGGCAGTCCGATCTGGATCTGCTGAGAGGGTTGAAGGAAGACAGATAAATCTTTAGAAGGGGCAAAGCAGCGTATGGACATCATCCAGCGCTGCGGTCAGTTCTTCCAGAGCATCGTAGGAATCAAAGGCATCAGACATGATCGTAAGAATGTAGTCATGTCCGTCTGCCATGACGATTCCTGCGTCATTGCGTGAGACATCCTCCCAGTCAGAATACCAGCCGGGCTTTGTATAGACCGTATACTCATCCCCCAGGGCCGAGCCGATGAAGGATTCCGTACTGTCCGTATAGAGGCTTCGGCACCATTTGGAATTTTCGTTGGTATCCTCAAAAAAATATAGATAAGTGCCGATCCACAGTCTGGTCAGTTCCTTTGCGGTCAGGTAAGGATACCAGTTATATTCGTCAATGATCGAATCGGAGACATCCGTATACGCTGTCATGTCATACATGGCATCATTTCCGTACAGGTAATGCAGGTTCTCATAATCCTCATTGCTGGACCATCGGATCGTATTTTCCATCATAAGTCCTGTATATTCGTCTACAATTTCCGGATTGAATTTATTGAGAGCCGCCACATAGGGTCCCTTTATGGCGCTGGCGCTGTAAATATCAAGATCCGGGTTCAGGCTGAAATAATTCCCTGTATCTAAATCCAGAACGATAAAACTGATCTGATTGCCGTCTTCCTGAAAACGGCGGATGATGCTCCGCACTTTTTTTATTTGCGGGAGAGAGAGAATGTCCGGATCGGAGCACGTAAGCTCTTCCCCGCCGGGAAGAGAGCTGACGATCGACAGGAGCGCCGCTTTATCTGACTGAACCTCTTCTAATTGTTGAACTGAGCCTGTCTGAGCTGTGTCTAATTGAACTATGTCTAACAGCGCTGCGTCAACTTGGATCGTGCCTGATAGCGCTGCGTCTGTCGGAGACATATCCAATTGTGCTGAGTCTGTCTGAGCTGTTTTTAACTGTACTGAGCCTGTCCGGGCCGTTTCCGGCTGCGCTGAATCAGACTGCGTTGATTCTGACAGAATTTCGTCAGTTTGGGTGATCTTTAACTGAGAAGGAAGGAGGGCGGACGTTCCATTTTCAGCAGTACCTGCTGTTTTCTCCGAATGCGGCTGTGCGTTCATACTGGCCAAACACAGAATTCCTGTAAACAGCATCACACATGTGAAGTGTATCATCCTTTTTTCCATAGGTATTTTCCTCTTTTGTTATGACTTTACCGGCAGGCATTGCAATGCATAGCACAGAGAATCGTCCAGATGCCGCTTCATCAGATCTCCGGCCTCCGTATAATGTCTGCTCTGATAAGCCTCGTAAATCCTGCGGTGCATCTGATTGATCTGCTTCTGGGGCTGAGTCTTTGTTTCATATATATTTGAAAAAATCGTAAGCTGGCTTCTCAGCTTTTCCGCTGCCAGGGTCAGGCGGTGATTGCTGCAGTAATCATAGAAAATCAGATGAAAACGGTCGGAATGATCGATCCACTGGGGAATGTCTTCCGGCAGCAGGGTATCCCTGGATTCTATGGCATTTGTGACAGAAATGACGGCTTCCAGTTCGCCGCAGATTCGCTCCTGATCCGGATGAGCTGCGGAATACAGGATCGCCAGGCGATCCAGGTCGCCCATAAACTGATATAACTCTGTCAAATCCCTTTCCGTCAGGGAGATCACATTTACCCCGATATTGGAATAATGATTGACCAGGCCTTCTTCTGTGAGACGGGTGAGCGCTTCCCGGATGGGCGTGGAGCTGACGCCGAACTGCTCCTTTAGATTTTTCAGGGTCAGCTTTTCACCCAGCGGTATCCGCCGGCTCAGGATATCTGCACGGAGGATCTGATAGATCTGTTCGGAAAGAGTGGATTTATTTAAATTCATAAAGAACACTTCCTTTTTGCTGAATACCATTGTATACCCAAACACTGCCATTGGCAGTTTTTTCCTTATCAATCAATTATTACAATACACGGCAAAAATGTCAATACAAAATATTTTCTTTATCGTGTTACAGGCCACACATTGTTACATGTCACACCCCGACCAATCACAACGCTGATTGGTCGGGAGGATGCACATAAAAGCTGGTATTCAGGCCGCC
>VSNK01000381.1:2524-4298 GCA_009774255.1 Faecalicatena sp. | reverse complement strand
GTTTATAATCTATCATATAGATAGATAAAGGGGATAATGCAATCTATGCGGAAGAGGTGGACAACTATGAAAACAAAATCCAGGAGAAAAAGTCTTATTCTTGTATTAATTATCGTGATTGTGCTGATCATTGCCGGAGATTGGGCATTGTCTGTGGTAATATACAACGCGAATTTTGATCATCGTTTTGAAAGTTATGAGCCGTTTATGCGGTATGTGGATGATTTTGAGGGATTGCAGCGTACGAAGTATGAGTTTGTTTCCGATCAGGGACAGAAATTGACGGGATATCTTTACACTTCGGAGGAAAACCCGCATGGTATCATCGTAATGGCTCACGGATTTGGCGGAGGCGGACACAACTCTTATATGGACTGTGCGAATTATTTTGCACAGCATGGCTACTGCGTTTTTGCTTACGACGCTACGGGAAATGATGAAAGCGAAGGCGATGGAGTCGGGGGACTTCCACAAGGGGTAATAGACCTTGACTACGCAATCGCATTTGTGGAAGAAAGCGGGAATTTTCCGGATCTGCCAATCGTTTTATTTGGGCATAGCTGGGGCGGCTACAGCGTTTGCAGCGTACTTACATATCATCCTGAGGTGAAAGCGGTGATAGCATGTTCCGGTTTTAATTCTTCATCGGGTATGTTTGAAGCAGAGGGGAAGAAGCAGGCAGGGAGCGGTATTTATCTGATGCTGCCGTTTGTAAAGCTGCATGAGAGGATGAAATATGGCAGATATGCCTCAAATACTGCGATGGATGGCTTTTCAGAGAGCGATGCCGCCGTTATGATCCTGCATAGCTCCGATGATGAGGTTGTTCCAATCGAATATGGCTACGACATTTATTATGAAAAGTATAAAGATGATTCCCGATTCAGTTTCATTCGTTTTGAGGATAAAGGACATAACTATTTGAATGAATTGGATTTGTTCGAGGATTTTGTTGATTTTTATGATGAAAATATGCAAGAGGCTATCAAAATCGAAGAATAAATATGGAGGTATTTCCATGGAGGAATGGAGTATTTTAATCGTGGAGGATGATGAACCGGTAGCCAGAGGATTGACAGATATCTTGAATGGGAGCGGTTATCAGACAGAGTGGTGTACGGAGTCTCGGAAGGTTTTGGATCTTCTGAAAAAGCAGCGGCTGGAGCTGATTATATTGGATGTGAACCTTGGGGAGGAGAATGGATATGACCTGTGCAAAAAAATCAGGGAGATTTCGGATATCCCGGTTCTGTTTCTTACTGCATATAAAAGCGAGATGGATGTGGTACGAGGCTTTAAAGTGGGAGGCGACGACTATATTACAAAGCCTTTCCGTATGCAGGAACTGCTTGTCCGGGTTCAGGCGCTTCTGCGGCGTGGAAAGCGCTTTGACAGGTTACGGCTTGCCTCCGGGGAACTGATTTACGACGTAGGAAAGCATCAGGTATATCGGAACCAGGCCGTACTGGATCTTACCCCAATAGAATTACAACTGGTACAAAATCTTCTGATGGGCTGGCCGTATACGTTGAGTAGGGATAAGCTCTTTTATGAGGTCTGGGATAAGGACGCTTCCTTTGTAGATGAGAATACCTTAAATGTCAACATCAGCAGGCTGAGGGACAAGCTCGGGACTTTTAAGGGGGACGATTACATAGAAACCGTGCGGGGAATCGGTTACCGCTGGGCAATACATGTACGGAAATGAGAACTGCGTGGACATACGAGGACCGGGAAGGATGCCCGGGCAAAGTATGTACGGAAATGAGAACTG
>VSNK01000381.1:0-2424 GCA_009774255.1 Faecalicatena sp. | reverse complement strand
AGGACCGGGAAGGATGCCCGGGCAAAGTATGTACGGAAATGAGAACTGCGTGGACATACGAGGACCGGGAAGGATGCCCGGGCAAAGTATGTACGGAAATGAGAACTGCGTGGACATACGAGGACCGGGAAGGATGCGCCGGGCAATATATACACGGAAATGAGTGTGGCATGATGGAAGAGAAGATGATAGAGAAGATCATAGTCCTGACAGGATTCATAATCATATCAGGACTTTTTTTGATGGAAAGGTACAAGCGTTATGTGCTGGAGAAAAAGCTGGACCGGCTGATTCATGAATTGGATTGCTTTTTATTGAGAGGGGAGAACAATCTGGAAGAAACTTTAAAGGAGGGAAGAGTGGAGAATCTGAGAAATGAGCTGGCGGCGGTGGTCGCCGGGGCACAGCACCAGATTCAGTACCGGGAAGTGCGGGAAAAGCGTCTGAATCAGTTTATGGAAAATATGGCTCACCAAATGAAAACAACGCTGACCGCCCTGCAGATCCGCATCGATCTGGCGCAGGCGAAGGCTTCCCTCTCTGACGTGCGGAAAGAATTGGAGGAATGCCAGAGATGCATGGGAAGGCTTACCGGGGAGGTGGAGCGGATTTTGGAATGCAGCCAGCTTGCAGACCAAAAGATCAACATGTGGTTAGAGCGCTGTGATGTGAGACAGCTTATCCAGAATACCATCACTGTGCTGGAACCATTATGGAAGAAAAAAGGAGTCAGTATTGTACAAAAGCTCTCGAATGTTTCCGGAATCTCTGAGATTTATCTGGATAGCTACTGGTTTTCTCAGGCATTTGAAAATGTTGTTAAAAATGCGATTGAACATACCCCGTCCGGCTCCGCGGTCATCATTCAGGCCTGCGACCGTGTCCACAGCCTTGTGTTAGAGATAAAGGATGAAGGTACCGGAATCGGGGAGGACGAGCTGCCCTATCTGTTTGAACGGTTTCACCGGGGAAACTATGGGAAGACAGGGTACGGGATTGGACTGAGCATGGCAGCAGATATCTTGAAGGCGCATCATGGCAGCATACAGGCGGAAAACCGGAAAGACGGCGGGGCATGTTTCCGAATGGAGGTTCCGATTCTGGAGGGCAAAAGACCTTACGAGTTGTAGAAAAACGGATATGGATTGCGCAGGATATTACTCCGGATGTGCGGGGCCAAAAGCCCGGCTTAGGAGTTGCAGAAAAGCGGATATGGATTGCGCAGAATATTACTTCGGATGTGTGGGGCCAAAAGCCTGACTTAGAAGTTGTAGAAAAAAACAGATACGGATTGCGCGGGATATTACTTCGGATGTGTAGGCCGAAAAGCCTGACTTACGAAATCGTAAGGGAAATTGTAAGGGATTCGTAAGGTCAGAGTGTTACTATAAAACCGGAGGTGAAGAGTATGCATAATTATTTATGTGATATTGCACGAAAAGGTTTGAAGGGTAAGAAGAGGAGCAGTACCTATCTGTTCCTGGTGTGTTTTTTATCTGTCATGTTTGCGGTGGTTAACGTCAGCATAACGGGGAGCTTGAACAAGACGCGCGAGGAGCTGCGCTATGATACATACGGGGAATGGGATGCCGCTGTTTACAGTCCGGAACCTTTGTCTGGATTGGAGGATGAACACATTCAGGGATGCGGGACGGCCCAGATATACGGGAAGCTGCTGGACGGCGGTGAAACCGTTCTCACGGGAATCGGGACTCTGGATGAACCTCTGCGTGCCATTGGGCGTCTTGTCGTACAGAGCGGGAAGTTTCCCACAGAGGACGATGAGATTGCCATAGAGGCGGACGTCTTAAGCGACCTGGGATATGACTATGAGCTGGGACAGACCTTAACCCTGCGGATCTTGAACAGAGAGGAGGAGGTTGTGGACAGGAAGTACACCCTTTGCGGCGTGCTCCGGGAGTATACGGATCTGTGGAGCACCGGGACTGAAAAAGTGACGCTGGCAGGGGCCTGCGTGACCGCGGACGCGGCAAAGGAGATCGGAGAGGTATGCTCTTATCAGTATTTTTTGTCTGCAGAGGAAGACGGCAATTCTCTTTTCAGGGAGCTGAAGGGAAGCTATGAGCATGTTGTGGAAAATACTTCTTCCAACGGGCCGATTGCAGCGGAAGAGTATCATTACTTCAACCTTGTTTTGATTTTATTCACAACCCTCGTTGCTGTTATTGTCATCTATTCCGTACAGATCAAGGAGCAGATGCGCTCCATCCGCTTATTCCGTACCATCGGTGTAACAAAGAAGCAGCTTTCCCTCATCATTTTTTATGAAACCATGCTGATCTTGCTGCCGGCCGCAATCGGGGGAGTCGCAGCGGGAAGCCTGGCTACCTGGGTATTGCTTCGGATGCTGATGGAACAAAGCGCAGGAGCCTTTTATATATCTGTTCCCGCTGTGTTGATCGC
>VSNK01000380.1 GCA_009774255.1 Faecalicatena sp. | reverse complement strand
TGATAAGAATGATTATAAAACCCAATATCCATTTTGAGTCAACCAGGAAAAATAGTATAACAAATGGCAAAAGCAGCAGGATCAATATTACAAGAAGAATCAATTTTATCATTCGCTGTCAATCCCCTTTTGAACTGTTCTGGCTGACATTCAAAGTCAGGGTTCCTGTAAACATTTCACCCTCCAGTACAATAAAATTTTTACCTGCATGTATCGTAAATTCATATACACCTTCATCCGAAGCCTCTGCAATCACAATTTTGTTATCTCCTTCCATCCAATATAGTGTTGCCTCACCGGACTGGACCGTAAGAGAATACGTCGCACACAGGTCACTGCCATCCCCCCGTTTGAGCGATGTGCCTCCAAAAATGTATTCCTCGCCGTCAAATTGCGTATAGGAGGCCTCATATGTCCCGACATAATTATCGGCACCTCTCTCCCGATTCCCGATCAGTTCCTGCTCCTTCGTTATGGAATGTGTGGCCAGGGACTCTGACCAGTCATTGACTTCCTCTAAGAAACCGTCCCATAATTCACTGAGTTCCTGGTGGATTTCCTCTTTATTGTCTTCATATTCTTTGATGAAACCATCTCCCAATTCTGTGCCGCAACCGGCAAGGTTAACCAGAAGCAAGACAGATACCGCCACAGGAATGAATTTTCGCATCATATTACATACTCCTTTGCACCTATCTGTTTTTACAGTTCATTGATTGTTTCGGTTATGGCCATGTTACGAATCCGTTTTGCAGGAGCGTATACTGCTACGGCCGCGCAGGCCATCATAAATACAACAATGATACACAGCAGTGCCACCGGAGGATGCCATATCTTTCCAAAATGCCGGGTAATCAGCAGGGTATACAGGAAATAACTGAGTGGCAGCCCGATTCCGCATCCAACCACGAGACCGGACACAGCATAGGTAAATGCTTCCGCCGTGATCATCCTGGTAAGCTGTTCGCTGTCCATGCCCACTGCCCGCATGGCGCCGTATTGTTTTGTCCGCGCCGCCACACTGATGGAAATGCTGTTAATAATATAGAACAGGCTGACCAGCCCGATAATTGCCAGAAAGCCATAGACGCCCACCTTTACGAAAAGATAAGTGGTATTAATTTCCTCGGCTCCTGCTCTTCCATCTGAAAAAATCACATCGCTTCCTGCAAGCTCACTGATCTGCCTTACCGTCCCGTCATCCGCCTCGCCTCCAAGCTGCACGCCGACCATCGTAAGCCCCTGCTCTCCGGTCAGTCTTTCAAAGGTCTCCTGAGAACAGATGACCAGCAGCTCTCCCGGAAACAGGGCTCCTGTGACAGAACAGGTGACCGTAACCTCTTTTCCCCCAATCTGAACCGTATCTCCTACTTTCAGAGGATTATCTTTATTATAAACGGTCATAACCTTATCGCTGTCCCCATAAATGTCAGACAGATTTCCTTCCACCACCTCATCTTTTACGCTTTCGAATAAAAACTCATCGTAGGACTCCAGATTAATATGATCGATTCCCTGCCGCGAAGAGACAGCCGGAACATTGTCCAGATAGGCGGTTCCGAAGGCGCTCTTAACACCGGGGATCCTAAGCACCTTCTCTTTTACATCCTGTCCGAGCACCAGCGCGTTGGCATAACCGTTCAGGGTAATATCCGGCTGCCAGGATTTCAACGACGGCATCAGCCCCTCCGCAAAATCCAGACCAACCGAGAAACATAGAATCAGGATAATCGTAAGCGCAAAAGAGGCCGTCATCAGAAACCAGTTCTTTTTGGAGGCGGTCGCGTGATGAATCCCCAGCGTTTTTTCTACTCTTCCGACTTCCCGTTTGATCGCACGCTGCCTCGCCGGAACGATTTCTGAATTACCGGAAACCGCCGCCACAGGGGAAACCTTAGCCGCTCTCTTTGCAGGCGACTGCGCCGCCAGCAAAACAGTGACAATACCGACCAATACGCCGCTTAACAGTCCGACAGGGCTTATGGCAAACACTGGCATGGCGGCAAATTCTCCCCCGATTCCATAGCGCATGTACGCGCATATTCCCCAGCTGACCAGCGTGCCTGCAATGACTCCCGCAGGCACAGCCGTCTTGCACCAGTTCAGGGCTTCCAGCCTCACAAACCGGATGATCTGCCGGCGGCTTGCGCCGACACAGCGCATCATGCCAAAGAATTTTGTCCGCTGAGTGATATTACTGTTCAGGCTTCCGGAAATCATCAATACTCCCGCCAGCAATATCATGACAAATGCCGCTGCCGCCATTCCATATATATTTTGCATACTCTTATTCTTACTCTGCCCTGAAAATCCCATCGTGGCAGTATTTTCAGAAATATTCTCCTCTGCCAGGCCATATTGCTCCCTGATCCCTGCAACAGTGTCGGAAGACACCTTCTGAAACTGCACATAACAGGATGGATGTTCCTCGATTCCATTTGCCGCCATGATACTATGATACGCGTCTCTTGTCATATACACAGCCACCATATACGTCTGCCCCCTGTACCACTCTTTATCATCGGAGCCAAAACCGGATACGGTAAAAGCCGTATCCCCGGCAGGTGTATGCACCGTCACCGTATCGCCGGCCTGTACGTCCAGAGCAAGCTTTGCATTGCTGCTTAGCATCACTTCGTTATCGTTCTGCAGAATACTGCCCTCTTCAAGCGCATTGACAAGCTGCGTGATATAGGTTTCATCCACGCCATACAAAGCGGCTTTCTTTTCACCGATATCATAGGGCTGATCTCCGTCCGTGTTAAAGGATTCACACCAGCCGGCGGCTTCGACATCCGGGCGTCCCCCGATTTCTTCTGCGGCTTCCTGCGAAATACCGTCAATCCGGATATGCCAGTTCCCGTGTTTCTCCTGCATGTATCTGCTCTCTGCCTGAATAAACTGTTCCGCTATACTGAAAATAGCCGTGACAAGAAACACCGAGATGATAATGCATAAAAGTGTCAAACGATTCTGCCGCCTGTGTACACGCGCAGAGATCGGAATCAGGCTGAGATAACTTTTCATTCCCTGTCTCCTTTTCATTCCCTGTCTCCTTTCCCTTTCGGTCCGCGTGAAGCAGATGTCCCCCGGACGTCCTGCATTCTCCCAAAATCTGTCATTTCACCGTCCGATACCTGTAAGATCCGGTCCGCCGTCTGCGCGATGCCCTTGCTGTGGGTGATCATAATGATCGTCTGTTCATATTTTTTTGACGCTTCTTTCAAAAGTCCGATGACCTCCCGGCTGTTCTGCGTGTCCAGGTTCCCGGTCGGTTCGTCCGCCAGGATGAGGGCGGGACGGGTAATCAGCGCCCGTCCGATCGCCACTCTCTGCTGCTGGCCGCCTGAGAGCTGGCTTGGAAGGTGATGCCGGCGTTCCGTAAGATTCAATACTGCCAGCAGCTCCTCCAGATATCTCTGGTTTGGCTTCTGGTAATCGAGCAGTACCGGAAAGATGATATTCTGTTCCACCGTCAGCTCCGGAATCAGATTAAAGCTCTGGAAAATAAACCCGATATTCCTACGTCGAAAAACGGTAAGGGGTTTTTCCTTCATCGCAAAGATATCCTTATTGCCGATATATACTTTGCCAAAGGAAGGCGTATCTAACGCGCCGACCATATTAAGAAGGGTACTCTTTCCGGAACCGGACTCCCCGACAATTGCCACAAATTCTCCTTTCGGCACCGAAAAACTAACTTTTTTCAGGGCATGTACAGCGGTATCTCCCTCTCCATAGATTTTAGAAATTGATTTTACTTCCAATAAATTCACAGATACAACACCTCTTTCTTCATATAAAAATTCGTACATCGAAAATGAATCTCAAACTTCACTTTCCATGTACGAAAATCATAGCACGCAAACCTTACTGTCATATTACAATCATCCTACAATTTTGTAGGATTGTTACGGTTCACTGGCCAGCCAGCGAACTGTAACGCATCCAGCCCATTGAAAAGTCGCCTGACGGCGAGGGGCTGGATGCCTGACACCGCAGCTTTATTGGCCGGATGCCTTGCAGCGTAGTGCAAGGCACCGTGAACAGTAACGTAGGATTCCATTTTCAGGGAGCGGCAATGTATACCTTGTGAAACGGCCGTATGGTCATAATGGAATGCCCTTGGGTATACTTATTGAACTGCTAATGTTCCATAAGGTGTAAATAGAATATCGTGCCATCCCCCAGATCACTGTCAACCGCAATGCTTCCCCCATGCGCTTCTATAATTGATTTCGCAAGAGGCAGACCAAGCCCGGTCCCCTGCGTGTCCTTGGAATACCTGCTTCGGTAAAACCTCTTGAAGATATAGTACAGATCCTCCGGATGGATTCCGCTTCCGTTATCTTTTACCGTAATCT
>VSNK01000038.1 GCA_009774255.1 Faecalicatena sp. | reverse complement strand
GCAGGAACAAATGATGTAAAATCAACTATGTTTGATAAAAAGTATCGGCATTTCTAAAATATCGGCATATGGGACATAGAGGTCTTCTTCAAGGCATGCAAATCTTACCTGAACCTTGTAAAAGAGTACCGGGGTATCTCCTATGACGCCATGAATGCCCATGTTGCTATCGTCTTTTCCCGTTACATGATGCTGTCAGTAGCGCAGCGTGAAAACGAGGACGATAAGACAATCTGTGAACTGTGTTTCTGCCTGTTGGATGAGATGGAAGACATCACATTCAGCCGCTCCATGTGCATAATCATAGATGCATTGATGGATGCGGTTATGGAATATTTCCACATCACTGAAGCCCAGCTGGAAGAATTCACCGCCAGTTTTATTCAGCGTCTTCCCAAATATATGCAGGAGGCCTTGGAACGGAAAGAAATAGCGGCCTGAAAATATTTTATAGGCTAAAGTATTGATTTTTCAATGTGCGAATCCCATTTTTGATGTGGGAAGTTTGAGTTATTCATTGTTTTTTGACTGACATTGTAATATAATTGTCTTACAAAGAAAGACGAGGTGCTATCATGTCTATTTCATTATAACAGGTCCGTGTTGAGGATTCTTTGAAGAACGAGGCTGCACAGGTCTTTCAGCGTTTAGGAATAGATACTTCTGGCCACAAGACATCGGATGAGGAGGAAGGACTAATGTCGTTACCGGCAAAGCAGGAACAGTACACTTTTGCGGACGTGCTCGCCTGGAGCGAGGACGAGAGGGTTGAGATCATAGAGGGCAAGGCGTTTATGATGGCAACGCCGTCCAGCCGGCATCAGGAAATCTGCGGCGAGTTGTTCCGTCAGTTGGCGAATTTTCTGGAAGGAAAGCGGTGCAGAGTCTACCCGGCTCCATTCGGCGTCCGGCTTTTCGAACGGGAAGGTGACAGGCCGGAAGATGTTGGCACTATGGTTGAGCCGGACATTTCCGTGGTATGTGACAGAAGCAAAATTGACAGGCAGGGCTGCAAAGGAGCGCCGGATCTGATCATTGAAGTCCTGTCGCCATCCACCCGGCGGCATGACCGACTTGTGAAATTAAATCTGTACCAGCGGGCGGGGGTTCGGGAATACTGGATCGCGGATCCAGACAATGAATCTGTCCAGGTGTTTACGCTGGACGGCGGCGCATGGAAGCTCCGTGAGGATTATGGGCGTGAGGATGTCGCGAAAGTCAACGTGCTTGAAGGGTGCTTTATTGAATTGGATAAGGTATTTTCTGAATAAGGAATTGTAAAAAAACTCCAACCTGCGCATGAACGAGCAAAACGCGGCTGCGTTAGCAGGCGTAAGAGTGCGTGGTTTCAAAATTCAGGGCATTGATCCTGCGTACCTTGATCTGGTACAATCCGTTTGCCACATGGTTGATCTGATAATTGCATTCCACCGTTTCCATATGGTCAAAGTATAGTTCAGGCTGTGAGGGATCCAACTCATTTTCCGGTTCACCGAAGAACCCAGAAGCTGCGGCGTACAAGGTAGATGTCGCTATGCGACCGCCGCAGGCGCGAGTTTCGCAAGCGAAACTCTTTGTTCTTCTATAGGAAACTTCTCCGAATTTTCCTATAGAAGAACAACCCTCCGGGGGATGCGCACTACGCGCATAAAGAAAATGGCTGCTGCCGCAGCCGCGCTTCGGCGCGAGTGTGCGTCAGGACGCACACTTTTTTATGGCGACGATCACCTTTTCGGGGGTATCCCGCTTTACTTGGGAAATGATCGTCTTCACATAAAGCAGGAAAAGACACCGGCCATTGTCCTCCAGAAACTTCTCGTTATGCTCCGCAAAAAGCTCCGTGTAATGACTGACAAACTTCTGGATTATCAGATCCATATTCAACTGTCCATTTACAATAAACTGATTCTTCTCATCCGCCGCAATCTGTGAGAATTTTGAAGTTGGACAGATTGTCAAACCCGGCCTCTTGGGAGATCTCCAATACTGTCTTATCCGTGTTTTTCAATTCCAGAAAAGCCTTTTCCAGGCGGAACTGGTCAATCTTCATGCGATAGGATATTGCCATATAATCATTCAGTGTTTTCATCGTTTTTTGCCTCACTTTCCACAATCTGCCTTACCATCTCAACATAAATTTTTTACGTCGACATCTTGAATACCTCCTGCCTATATTATATGTGGCACTACATTTGGTGTCAATGATTTCGTTCCTTTTATTCAGCCACGAATTGTAACGAATTTTGGGCTCAAATGATGGATGACTTTTTGTGGAACATTCTGTATAATAGAAAGCAGATCAAGTGTGATGGAGGTAATTACAGGAAGATGAGATTATATATCGTGAGGCACGGAGAGACAGACTGGAACAAGGAACGGAAGGTGCAGGGATTTTCCGATATCCCGCTGAATGAATATGGAAGGCACCTGGCAAGGCAGACAGCGGAAGGCATGAAGGACATTCCTTTCGACCTGGCATACACCAGCCCCCTGATCCGGGCCAAAGAGACCGCGGAGATCATACTGGCAGGCCGGGACATCCCTGTGATCGAGACAAACGGGCTGAAAGAGATGGGCTTTGGAGAATATGAGGGGATGCACTGCGGGGCAAAGATAAAGACGCCTGAGAACGAGGCTTTCCAAAAGTTTTTTTCCGATACGGGAAATTTTATACCGGCAGAAGGAGGGGAGAGTATCGGCCAGGTGATGGAGCGGACAGGGAAATTCCTGAAGGAATTATGCGAAAATAAAGAACTGCAGGGAAAGCATATTTTATTATCTACCCATGGCGCGGCTATGACAGCATTTTTGAACCATATCCGGAAAAATACGGAACCTGCGGATTTCTGGAAGTGGCAGGTACCAGTCAATTGCGCGGTCACGATAGTGGATGTGAAGGACGGAGTGCCTGCGATCGCGGAGGAGAATAAGATTTACTATCAAGAGCCTGTAAAGCGGTGGAGTATGGAATGAGGAATATGGAATAAAGAGTATAAAATAAAGAGTATGGAATGAGGAATGTGGAATAAAGAGTATAAAATAAAGAGTATGAAATAGAGAGTATGAAATAGAGAGTATGAAATAAGCAGAAAGCCTGGAATCTGAAAAACAGCTTCCAGGCTTTCTCTCTAGGTATCTGCCCGGTATCCTCACAGATACGGCCGCAGTCAATCTTCTTCTTCTGTCTGTACGGTATAGGTATGCCGTTTTCTTGCCATCTCATCATTTGCCAGATATTCGTCATAGGTGGTGATTTTGTCAATCAGCTTTCCGCCCGGTACGATCTCCATGATCCGGTTCGCCGTTGTCTGGACGATCTGATGGTCGCGGGAGGTGAAGAGCAGGACTCCCGGGAATTTGATCATTCCGTTGTTCAAAGACGTGATCGCTTCCATATCCAGGTGGTTGGTGGGCTCATCGAAGAGCAGGACATTGGCGCCGGAGATCATCATTTTTGACAGCAGGCATCTGACCTTTTCCCCTCCCGAGAGCACCTTGAGACGCTTCACGCCGTCCTCGCCGCCGAAGAGCATCCGCCCAAGGAATCCGCGGACATAGGTCACGTCCTTGATCTCCGAATATTGGGTCAGCCATTCCGTGATGGTGTAATCGCTGTCAAATTCTTCTCCAAAATCTTTTGGAAAATACGCCTGAGAAGTTGTAATTCCCCACTTGTAGGTTCCCTCGTCCGGCTCCAGCTCACCGATCAGAATCTTGAAAAGAACTGTCTTGGCAAGCTCATTGCTGCCTACAAAAGCGACCTTGTCATCGTGGCCCAGCGTAAAGGTAAGGTTATCTAGAATCTTTTCCCCGTCAATCGTTTTCGAGAGACCCTCCACTGCCAAAACCTCATTGCCGATCTCACGGTTCGGCCGGAAATCGATGTAAGGGTACTTCCGGCTGGAAGGCTTGATCTCATCCAGCTGGATCTTTTCCAGGGCACGCTTTCTGGAGGTCGCCTGCTTGGATTTGGAGGCGTTGGCGCTGAAACGGGAGATAAATTCCTGCAGCTCTTTGATCTTTTCTTCCTTCTTTTTGTTGGCCTCCTTCATCTGACGGATCAGCAATTGGCTGGACTCGTACCAGAAGTCATAGTTGCCGGCATAGAGCTGGATCTTGCCGTAATCAATATCCGCGATTTGGGTGCAGACCTTATTGAGGAAATAACGGTCATGGGAAACGACAATCACCGTATTCTCAAAATTGATCAGGAATTCTTCCAGCCAGGCAATGGCATCCAGATCCAGATGGTTGGTAGGCTCGTCAAGGAGCAGGATGTCCGGATTGCCGAACAATGCCTGTGCCAGAAGAACCTTCACCTTCTCCGGGCCGGTCAGTTCTTTTAGATATTTGTAATGAAGCTCCGTATCGATCCCCAGTCCGTTTAACAGGGCTGCGGCATCCGATTCCGCCTCCCATCCGTTCATGGTGGCGAACTCGCCTTCCAGTTCGCTGGCTTTGATTCCGTCCTCATCCGTAAAATCCTCTTTGGCATAGATGGCGTCCTTTTCCTTCATAATCTCATAAAGGCGGGCATTTCCCATGATAACGGTGTCCAGCACAGGGAATTCGTCGTACCTGGACTGGTCCTGCTGCAGGAAGGAGAGACGTTCTCCCGGGGAAATGGCGATCTCGCCGTTCGTCGGTTCCAGCTGACCGGAAAGGATCTTCAAAAAAGTAGACTTTCCCGCGCCGTTAGCACCGATGATGCCATAACAGTTTCCTTCCGTGAATTTGATATTCACATCTTCAAACAAAGCTTTTTTTCCGACTCTTAATGTAATATTATTTGCACTGATCATAAATAAACCCTCTGTTCTCTAAAAATAATAAATGGGATATGCCGTTCACTTTCTAATATTATACATAAAACGATCTCTTTTTCAAGGAAAATAAATGCATCATTTACAATTTCAAGAAAAAGGGCTACTTTATGTGCGGAATGTGTGCTATAATTCAATAGAAATTTTTGATATGAGATATGATATAAAAGAATTTTGATACGAAAGAATTTTGATACGAAAGCGAAAAGAGGGATCCATGAAAAAACAGCAGAGACGAAAAGATAGAATAGATGATAAAAAGTGAGGATTCGAATATGCAGAAAGCAACAATGATACTGGAGGGCGGAGCTACAAGAGGGGTGTTTACCTCAGGAGTTCTGGATTACCTGATGGAGCGGGAGCTGTATACGTCACATGTCATCGGCGTTTCCGCAGGCTCCTGCAATGCGGTGGACTATGTATCCAGGCAGCCGGGCAGGACAAGGGACTGCATGATTCCTACGGATAAAAAAGACGATTATGTCTATGGAGTACGGAAGTTTGTCAAGGAAAAAAGTCTGATGAACATGGAACTGATTTTTGATACCTATCCCAATAAGACGTATCCTTTTGACTTTGACACTTATTTTCAGTCAGAGATGAAATGCGAGATCGTGCTCACCAATTGTATCACCGGCAGGGCGGAATATCTGGATGACCGGCAGGACAAGGTCCGGCTGATGAAGCTCTGCAGGGCGTCCTGCAGCATGCCGTTGGTCACGCCGATCGTGAATGTGGACGGAACTCCTTATCTGGACGGCGGGTTGGCCGACTCCGTGCCGATTGAGAGGGCAAAGGCCTGTGGGAACCGGAAGATGATCGTGATCCTGACCCGGAATCCCGGATACCGGAAAAAGAGGATATCCAGGGGGATGGTAAGAGTATATCGTGAGGCATACCGGTCTTACCCGAATCTGCTCCGGGCGATTCTGACTAGAAGCTTACATTACAACCGCACCATGGCACAGATCGAACAGATGGAGCAGGAAGGCAGTATTTTCGTCCTGCGGCCGCTGGTAAAGACCGTGTCGCGGCTGGAGCGGAATACGGAGACACTGACCGGCTTTTATGAACATGGCTATCACCTGATGGAGCAGGAATACGGGCGACTGACGGAATATCTGGAGTTATAGGATGGCACACGGGCTGCTTCGCAGTCTGGCGCCGTACGGATCATGCGTTGAATACACAGTCTGTAAAGGAATTTTTTATACTTGGAGGAACAAAAATGGGAAAAGAAAAAATGAGCTACACACAAAACCGGGAGCTGTCTTGGCTGCGGTTCAACCAGCGTGTCCTGGAAGAAGCGCGGGATGAGAGTGTACCGCTTCTGGAACGGATGAAGTTCGTCTCGATCTTCACCAGCAACCTGGACGAATTCTTTATGATCCGGGTCGGAAACCTGCTGAACATGGAGGCGGTGGACAACAAAAAAGTAGACCTGAAATCCGGCATGACGCCGGGAGAACAGCTTAAGGCGATCTATGGGGCGGTGGCACCTCTTTATAAGGAGAGGGATAAGACCTATGCGGAGATCAAGAAGCAGTTATCCGCCTATGGGATCAGCAGTATGGGCTTTAAGGAGCTGGAGCCGCAGGAAAAGAAATATGTCAAAAAATACTTTAAGGAGCAGATTCTGCCGGTGCTTTCCCCGCAGATCGTGGACGTGAATCACCCGTTCCCCCACCTTCTGAACAAGGAAGTGTATGTTGTGGCAAATCTGAAGGTGGATGACCGGACCATGATGGGAATCGTTCCAATCCCGGAATTCGTGTCCAAGATTGTCTACCTGCCGGGACATGATGTGCGTTATATCCGGATGGAAAAAGTCATTCTGGAATATATGGAGATGATTTTCGGTCAGTACCAGGTGACCGATAAGAATTATATCTGTGTGACCCGGAACGCGGATGTCTCACCGGATGACGAGGCATATGCGGACAATGACGATTTCCGGTTCGTGATGCAGAAGACGATCCATAAGAGAAGAAGAATGGCGGTCGTCCGCCTGGAGGTGGCAAGCCCTCTTGGAAAAGAGATGGAAAAGTTCTTCTGCGAGAAGTTTAATATTACGCAGGAATGCATTTTCCGGACCAAGATGCCTATGCGGCTGGACTTCATTTTCTCGGTGATCGACAAAGTACCGGATTCCATGAAGCACTCCCTGACAGACGAGGCGTTTGTTCCCCAGCCGTCCTCATCAGTTGCGGAAGGAAGCGTGATGGCCCAGGTGAAAAGGCGGGACATCCTCCTTTCCTATCCGTATGAAAGTATGGAGCCGTTCCTGCAGCTTATCCGTGAAGCGTCGGTGGATCCGGATGTCATGACCATCAAGATCACCATTTACCGGCTGGCTAAGAAGACCAGGCTGGTAGAGTATCTGTGTGCCGCCGCGGAAAACGGCAAGGAGGTTACGGTGCTGATCGAGCTGCGGGCACGGTTTGACGAGCAGAACAATATCGACTGGGCGGAACGTATGGAAGAGGCGGGCTGCCGTGTGATCTATGGATTTGAAGGGTACAAGGTACATTCCAAGATCTGCCTGATCACATACCGCAGCCGGAATGAGATCCGCTATATCACCCAGATCGGAACGGGGAATTATAACGAGAAGACCGCGAAGCTGTACACGGACTTTTCGCTGATGACTGCCAACCAGGCGATTGGTGAGGACGCGGCAGTCTTCTTTAAGAATATGGCCATCAGCAACCTGCACGGGGCGTACCAGCACTTGATTGTTTCGCCTACCAGCTTAAAGACAAAGGTATTGATGCTGATGGATGAAGAGATTAGGAAGGGGTCGTCGGGAAGAATCCTGATGAAAATGAACTCGGTCACGGACATTGATTTCATCCGGAAGGTGGCGGAGGCTTCCAGGGCCGGGGTCAAGATCGACCTGATTGTCCGGGGGATCTGCTGTGTACTGCCAGGCATTCCGGGGGAAACGGAGAATCTGACGGTGACCAGCATCGTGGGGCGCTACCTGGAGCATCCAAGGGTATTTGTCTTCGGTTCCGGTGATGACAAAAAGGTCTATATCGGTTCCGCGGATATGATGACCAGGAATACGGAAAAGCGTGTGGAGGTGGCCTGCCCGATCTATGATCCTGCAATTAAAAAGCTGCTGGTTCGTTACCTGAGCATCATGCTTGCGGACAACGTAAAGGCGCGGGTCATGACCAGCGACGGCACTTATCAGAAAAAGAAGGGCGGGGACCGGAGGATCTGTGCACAGGAAATCTTTATGAAAGAAGCGATCCATGCGAAACGGCCGGAGCGGATCGAAGAAAAAAAGACGATCTTTTCCAGGCTGCGTGAGGTGGTTCCGGTTGTCTCTATCAGGAAGAAAAGATAAAAAGGAGAGAGAAAAAGATGAAACCAATCAAAATAGATACATTCGGTGCAGTAAAAGACGGGAGGAAGGCAAAAGCATACACCCTTACAAATAACGCCGGAATGTCCGCGCAGTTTTCGGACTATGGTGCAACACTGGTCAGGCTGCTCGTGCCGGATAAAGAAGGGGGACTCCGGGATGTGGTGCTGGGCTACTCCGATGCGGCCGGATATGAGGCAGGAACGGAATCGATCGGTGCTACGGTGGGGCGCAATGCCAACCGAATCGCGGGAGCTTCTTTTGAACTGAACGGTGTGACCTACAAGCTGACAGCCAATCAGTTCGGCAATAATCTGCACAGTGGAAATGACTTTTACAACAAGCGTTTTTGGAAAGTCGAGGAGGCCGCGGACGATCATATCACCTTCCTGCTGCACAGCCCGGACGGGGACCAGGGATATCCGGGAACGCTGGATATGAAGCTGACCTGCGCGCTGACAGAGGAGAATGAAGTAAGGTTTACCTATGATGCGGTTCCGGATCAGGATACGATCATCAACATGACGAACCACAGCTATTTTAACCTGAACGGACATGACAGCGGAGACATCCTTTCCCACAGGGTGACTGTGGATGCCGACGCCTTTACCATGGCGGATGAGCAGTCCATTCCGACAGGGGAGATTGTAGATGTGACAGATACACCGATGGATTTCCGGAAGGGACGGGTCATCGGCGAGGACATCGATGCGCCTTATGAGGCGCTTCGGCTCGGGAAAGGATATGACCACAACTGGGTATTGAAAAATAAAGGAAAGTTTGCTAAAGTAGCGGAGGCGGCCGGAGACGCGAGCGGTATCGTGATGGAGGTGTATACGGACCTGCCGGGCATCCAGATCTATACGGGTAATTTCCTGAATCAGGAACCCGGAAAGGATGGGGCAGTATATCCGCATCGTGCCGCAGTCTGCTTTGAGACGCAGTATTTCCCGGACGCGATTCATCACGACAATTTCCCGGGACCGGTATGCAAGGCAGGACAGGCCTGCCACACGGTGACCGCATATCGCTTCCGCAGCGGGGAATAGGTTACAATTCACGGTGCCTTGCAGCGAAGTGCAAGGCACCGCGAATCGTAATGGGAATCAGACTATTTAGAAAAGGATTGGGTAGCATAAATCTATGGGGAAAGCAGTATATATAGCAGAGAAACCAAGTGTTGCACAGGAATTTGCGAAGGCTTTAAAATTAAATGTCCGGCGCGGGGACGGATATCTGGAGGCGGAAGATGCCATCGTGACCTGGTGCGTCGGGCATCTGGTGACGATGAGCTACCCGGGTGAATATGATCCAGCATTGAAAAGGTGGAGCCTGAACACTCTGCCTTTTCTGCCGCAGGAGTTCCGCTATGAAGTGATTCCGGCGGTGGAAAAGCAGTTTCGGATCGTCAGCGGGATTTTGAACCGCAAGGATGTGGAACGGATCTATGTGTGTACGGACTCTGGACGGGAGGGGGAATATATTTACCGGCTTGTGGAGCAGGAAGCCCATGTGCAGGGAAAGGAACGCAGGAGGGTGTGGATCGATTCCCAGACAGAGGAGGAGATTCTGCGCGGGATCCGGGAGGCGAAGGATCTGTCGGAATATGATAACCTGAGCGCCTCCGCGTACCTGCGTGCAAAGGAAGATTATCTGATGGGGATTAATTTTTCACGTCTTCTGACCTTAAAATACGGCGACAGCATTTCCGGTTATCTGCGTACAAAGGACCGTTCCGCCATTTCCGTAGGCCGTGTGATGACCTGTGTGCTGGGGATGGTGGTGCGCAGGGAGCGGGAGATTAGGGACTTTGTGAAAACACCCTTCTACCGGGTATTGAGCACTATCCGGGTACAGGAGCAGACTTTCGAAGGAGAATGGAGAGCCGTACAGGGCTCCCGATGGTTTGAATCCTTTGACCTGTATAAGGAAAATGGCTTCAAGGAGCGAGAAAAAGCGGAAGAACTGATCGCATATCTGACAGCTCAGGAGGGAGCCGGCGGAGACTTTGCGGAAGGCCGGCAGCCGGTTACCTGTCAGGTGGTCTCCATAGAAAAGAAAAAGGAGAAAAAGAACCCGCCTCTGCTTTATAACCTGGCCGAGCTTCAGAATGACTGCTCAAAACGATTCAAGATCAGTCCGGATGAGACGCTGCGGATCGTGCAGGAGCTATATGAAAAAAAATTGGTGACCTATCCGCGTACCGATGCCCGTGTGCTTTCGACCGCGGCTGCCAAGGAAATCAACCGGAATCTGAACGGGCTTTCCAAATATCCGATGGCAGTGCCCTATCTGCAGGATATCCTGCGGTTCAAGAGCCATAAAGGACTGGAGAAGACCAGGTATGTCAATGACAAGCAGATCACGGACCATTATGCGATCGTTCCTACCGGGCAGGGGCTTAAGAGCCTGGCGTCGGTTTCCGATCTGTCCAGGAAGGTCTATGACTGTATCGTAAGGCGGTTTCTGAGCATCTTTTATCCGCCGGCAGTGTATCAGAAAGTATCGATTGTGACAAAGATCAAGGAAGAAAGCTTTTTTTCCGGCTTCAAGGTGCTGGCGGAGGAGGGGTATCTGAAGGTGGCAGGCGTGCCTCAGGCAAAAAAAACAGCCAAAGGGGATGCGGAAGCGGAAGGGGAGGCAGGGGAGCGGCAGAACATAGATACCGCCTTGTTCCAGGCAGTACAGGGACTGCGGAAAGGCGCCGTACTTCCCGTGGATAAGCTGGAGATCAAGGAAGGGGAAACGACGCCGCCAAAGCGGTACAATTCGGGCTCCATGATCCTGGCAATGGAGAATGCCGGACAGCTCATCGAGGATGAGGAACTGCGGGCACAGATCAAGGGGAGCGGCATCGGGACCAGCGCGACCCGGGCCGAGATCCTGAAAAAGCTGATGAATATCCAATACCTGGGGCTGAATCAAAAGACCCAGGTTATTACCCCGACCCTGCAGGGCGAGATGGTCTATGATGTGGTAGACCATTCCATACGGTCTCTGCTGAACCCGGAACTGACCGCAAGCTGGGAGAAGGGGCTGTCCTATGTGGCGGACGGTGAGATCACGCCGGAGGAATACATGCAGAAGCTGAGCCATTTTATCATCAGCCGTACGGATGTGGTCAAGAATCTCCGAAACCAGTTCCAGCTTAGAGACTGCTATGACAAGGCGGCGCGTTTTTATAAAAAACAGGAAACTGACAATACTAAAAAATAAGTTATGATATGTGTCATCTCAGAAACTAATAAGACAAATTGAAAATTCAGGAAAAAATTGAAAGTATCAAGATGGAGGAGAATATGAAAGAATTAACCGTACAGGAGCTTTATACATTGGAGGAAACCATTGCAAAATCACTGTTTGACGGGGTCACATACCCATGGGAGGTGCTTCCTCGGATCAGCGCATTCATCCTGGAGCTGGGCGCTTCACTTTCTGAGGAAGAATATGAGAAGCGCGGGGATAATATCTGGATCGCCAGATCTGCCAAGGTAGCCCCCACTGCGTTTATCAATGGGCCGGCAATCATCGGAAAGAACGCGGAAGTGCGCCACTGTGCATTTATCCGGGGAAATGCCATCGTAGGAGAGGGAGCCGTAGTAGGGAATTCTACCGAGCTGAAAAATGTGATCCTCTTCAACAAGGTACAGGTTCCTCACTATAATTATGTGGGAGATTCGATCCTGGGCTACAAGTCCCATATGGGGGCAGGTTCCATCACATCCAACGTAAAGTCAGATAAGAAGCTGGTGGTTGTAAAAACGCCGGAGGGAAATATCGAGACAGGAATGAAGAAATTCGGCGCCATGCTTGGAGACGAAGTGGAAGTTGGCTGCGGCAGCGTCCTCAATCCGGGAAGCGTGGTCGGGGCGCATACGAATATTTATCCGCTGTCCTCTGTCAGAGGCTTTGTTCCGGGCGGAAGCATCTATAAGAAGCAGGGGGAAGTCGTGGAGAAGGTGGAGCAGTAGAAGCCGAACGAAGCTGCGGAGAAGGGAAAAATACGAAAAGCCGCTTTGTATGCGAGGGTTTTCAAGGCGGCAGAAGAAGGCGGAGGACAAAAAAGATTGGGACAGATAAAAAGTGTAGGATTTATCGGTGTCGGGATCATGGGAAAATCCATGGTGCGCAATTTGATGAAAGCAGGCTATGAGCTGCATATTTACGCGAGAACAAGATCCAAAGTGGAGGATGTGATCGTTGAGGGCGCGGTCTTTCACGAAAGCATTGCGGACTGTGTACGGGAACGGGACGCGGTGATTACGATCGTGGGATTTCCGCAGGATGTGGAAGAGGTCTATTTTGAGGAAGGAAATATTCTGGAGCATGCAAAAGAAGGAATGTACCTCATTGATATGACTACCACCAGTCCGCAGCTTGCGGAAAAGATTTATCAGGAAGGCAGAAAAAAGGGCTGTCATGTACTGGACGCACCAGTGACCGGAGGGGATGCCGGGGCAAAGGCAGGAACGCTCTCTATTCTGGCTGGAGGCGATCAGGAAGATTTTGAAGCGTGTATGCCGCTTTTTCAGGCAATGGGGACCAATATCAATTACCAGGGAAAGGCAGGCTGCGGACAGCATTGCAAACTGGCGAATCAGATCATGATCGCAGGCGCATTGTCGGGAGTCTGTGAAGCATTTGCCTATGCAAGGGAAAAAGGACTGGATCCGGAGACCGTCCTGCGGTCGGTGTCGGCAGGTGCGGCAGGAAGCAGACAGTTGGACAGCCTGGGGCCGAAGATTCTGAAAGAGGATTATGCGCCTGGATTTTTTATGAAGCATTTCATCAAAGATATGAGGCTTGCACTGATTGAGGCTAATATGAGCGGATTATCCCTGGATGTACTGAGCCTGGTACTTGCAAGCTGTGAAGAACTGGAAGCCGAAGGGATGGGCGATCTGGGTACACAGGCACTGATCAAATATTATGATGTGGCCGAAGTGGAAGATGAGCCGGGAGAAGCGGCGGAGATAGAAAGGCCGGGAGAAGCGGCAGAGATAGAAAGGCCGGGAGAAGCGGCAGAGATTGAAAAGCCCGAAAAAACGGCAAAGATAGAAGAAACGGAAGAAGGCTGAAAGAACCATGTTAGAGATTCAAGAGTTGAGCAAGTCCTATGGAAAGCATCTGGCGGTTGACAGAGTCAGCTTTTTTGTACCGGACGGCCAGGTGGGGATTCTGCTGGGTCCCAATGGAGCGGGAAAATCTACGATCATCAAGAGTATCGCAGGCCTCTTGCGGTACCAGGGAAGGATCGGGATCCAGGGAATGTCTTCCAGGACATTGGAGGCAAAGAAAATTTTCGGATATGTGCCGGAAATCCCGGCCATGTTCGACGCGCTGACGGTTCGGGAGCATGTGGAGTATATCCGGAAAGCCTATGCCAGCTCCATCACGAACGAAGAAGTGGAAGAGCTTTTCCGGCGTTTTGAACTGGAGGACAAACAGGATAAGCTGGGAAATGAACTGTCGAAGGGGATGATGCAGAAGGTCAGCATCTGCTGTGCCCTTGCCATAAAGCCGCGGGTGATCCTGTTGGACGAGCCCATGGTAGGACTTGACCCGCAGGGAATCAAGGAACTGAAAAAAGTAGTCCTGGAACTGCGGGAGCAGGGCGTGACGGTATTGATCAGCACTCATATGCTGGAGATGGTGGAGGAACTCTGGGATATCATGTTCGTGATGGATCAGAGCCATATCATCGGATCATACCGCAAATCAGATGTTGGTGAAAAAGATCTGGATGATCTGTTCTTTGAGATGACGGGCGGTGAAAAGACATGAAAGCATTGATATACCTGACCTGGAGATCTTTTGTAAATAATATCAAGCGCGCGGTAAGAAAACCGGTCTCATTGATTCTGATCATCTTTCTTATGGCATATGCGGCCTATGTCGCGTTTGCGGTGGGGCAGCTGGTGATGGAACTGCGGTTTGACTCCGTGGAAGGCCTGGTTGCATTGATCACCGTGTGGACAATCTATATGTTTCTGTCCAATTTTATCGGCTATTCGTCCAGAAAGGGCATCATATTCCGGCCGGGACATGCTCATTTTGTGTTTCCGGCGCCTGTGAGTCCGAAGTTGGTTCTTGTCTACAGCGCCTGGATGAATTATCTGCTGTCCGTTGTAATCGACCTGTTGTTCGTGCTGGCAGGCCTGACCATATTTGGCGTGGAACCGTGGCGGATGGCTCTGTTCTTTCTGGTGGGCGGAGTACTGGAAATTCTGCTGGAAGGAAGCATGATGGTATTCTTGTATACAAACGAGTCTCTGTCGGAACGGTTTATGAAGGGACTGTGCACGGGAATAAAAATATTTCTTGCGGCGATGACATTGTTTTTTGTCCTGTATTTCCGCAGGGAAGGCTTTAATCTGGAGACGGTTTCTTCCTTTTTTGACTGGCCGGGGCTGCAGATGATTCCGGTGGTAGGATGGAATATTGCTTTGTACCGCCTGATCCTGTCGGGAGCGACCAGGCTGAATGTGATCTGTTCAATTCTGTATCTGTGTACGGTGGCAGGAATGTTCCTGATTGCCAGATTTATGAGATGTGAGGGAGCCTATTACGAGGATGCCGCAAAATTCGCGGATGATTACGTGGAGATGAAGCGGAGGAAGAACAGCGGGGAGATGGTCACAGGAATCGGGGAAAAGAAACGGAAGTTCCGCAGGATCTCGGGAAACTACCAGGCGAGCGGCGCAAAGGCAGTGTTTTATCGGCAGCTCCTGGAATATAAAAAGGAACGATATTTTATCTTTACGAAAGTGACCTTGATCAATTTGGCGGCCTCTGTGATCATGGCATTTGCTCTGCGGGAAACAATAGCAGAGTCCGGGATTGGACAGATCTTCCTGCTGGGAATGGTGGCTTATATGACACTGGTGTTCTCGGGAGTTCCGGGAAAGTGGGAGGCAGAGCTGAGAAGTCCCTATCTGTTTCTGATACCGGATACGCCTTTTAAAAAGCTCTGGTATGCCACCGTTATGGAGCACGTAAAAGCTTTTACGGACGGAATTGTGCTGTGCATCCCCATGGGAGTGGTATGGGAATGCTCTGCGGGGCAGATCGTGATGACGGTTCTGATCTATACGGTGCTCCAGGCGAACAAAATGTATACGAAGGTAATCGCACAGTGTATGGTCGGGGATTTCTTCGGCAAGACGGGGCAGGATATCATCCGGATGCTTCTGCAGATGTTCCTGATCGGGATTGGCGTGATGGCAGCGATTATGGTGGGAGTTCTTATTCAAGTGGATCTGGTCTTTCCGGTCATACTGATCTACAGCGTGATCGTGACCGCTGTGATGGGGGTGCTGGCATCTGTCCGGTTCGATACGATGGAGCAGTCAGACTAAATGGAAAGAATGAAATGATATGAGCTGCCAGAACGAAAAGGTATGGTAGAATCTGATACGGAGTGATCGTGTTACAAGATAGAAAGCCTCCCTGACTTGAAAGGAGCACTCTCGGGAACTCCCTTGCACCCATCTTTGCGGCTGATTTTCCGCCAGGAGCACCCAAATTTAATCGACGTACGCTCCACGTACGCCTCATAAATTTGTGCACTCCTGACAAAAAATCATCTCACAAATCTGGGTACAAAGAGTTTCCGAGAATGCTCGAAAAAGAAGGGAGGTGGTGCGAATGGATACATATGAAGTTTTAAGCCTGTTATTTCTGGGCGGTTCATTTCTGCTTGCACTGCTTGCCTATATATTTCTTGCTGTTACAACATACTGAATCACACATCGGTAATACACAAAATCATTGAACAATGCGGAGATAAAGGGCTTTTAGAGGGCGTAGATAATTTTTCTGAATAACTATACAAAATGCACAAAATAGTAACTTTTTGTTGACAGACATATTATTGAAGCAAAAAATCTGGTAACACGTGTTATTTATCGACTTTTGTGAAAAATTACAACGAACTCAGAAAATTTATCTGCGCCCGCTTTTAGAAATAGCAGGTTGACACGGAGAGAACTCCGTGTTATTCTATGACAGGATACTTTATTACTTTAAAGCGTAACGCTTTAAAGTGAATCAGCATTTCGGAAAAATATTACGGAAAGTGGTGTGAGTCGAGGAGCTGCAGAAGGTATCCAATAAAAGAAATGAGGATGAGGATATGGCGATTAAACTGATTTTACTGATTGTATTTTTTGCGGTAATGGTCTATGTAGGAATGTATTCCAGAAAGCATGCCTCCAGTGTGGACGGATTTGTTCTTGGCGGCCGCAGCGTGGGCCCCTGGCTGACAGCGTTTGCATACGGGACGTCCTATTTTTCGGCGGTTGTCTTTGTCGGGTATGCCGGGCAGTTCGGGTGGAAATATGGGATTGCCTCTACCTGGATCGGTATTGGAAACGCGGTGATCGGAAGCCTCCTTGCCTGGGTAGTGCTGGGCAGAAGGACCAAGGTTATGACACAGCACCTGAAAAGCAAGACCATGCCGGATTTCTTTGGCGGAAGATATGGAAGCGAAGCATTGAAGGTCACGGCGTCTGTTATTGTGTTTATATTTTTGATTCCATATACGGCTTCTGTTTATAATGGACTGTCCCGTCTGTTCGGAATGGCTTTTAACATTCCATATACGGTCTGTGTGGTCGTGATGGCTGTGTTCACCGCAGTATATGTTATTTTGGGCGGCTATATGGCAACGGCCATCAACGATTTCATTCAGGGCATCATCATGCTGGCGGGAATCGTGGCAGTGATCGGTTCAGTCCTGAGTGGACAGGGCGGTTTCCTGAATGCCATTCAGACGATGGCGCAGATTCCCAGCGATGTTCCGCTTACCCAGGGGCAGCCGGGAGCATTTACCTCCTTTTTCGGACCGGATCCGTTGAATCTGCTTGGAGTCGTGATTTTGACTTCACTGGGAACCTGGGGACTTCCGCAGATGATCGGGAAATTTTATGCGATTAAGGACGAAAAGGCTATTAATACCGGAACCGTGATCTCCACGTTTTTTGCGGTCGTGGTTGCAGGAGGTTCCTATTTCCTTGGAGGATTCGGAAGGCTCTTTGACAATGCCTCGCTTTATAATGAGGAGACAGGGGCAGTGATCTATGACAGTATCATTCCTTATATGCTGTCTACCCTGCCGGATATTCTGATCGGAATCGTGGTGGTGCTGGTGCTGTCCGCGTCCATGTCCACGTTGTCTTCCCTGGTACTGACATCCAGTTCCACGATGACGCTGGATCTTCTGAAAGACCGTGTGATGAAAAACATGAGTGAGAAAAAACAGGTTGTTACCATGCAGGTACTGATCGTGTTCTTTATTGTGGTATCTGTTGTGATCGCATTGAACCCGCCGACTTTTATTGCGCAGCTCATGGGAATCTCCTGGGGGGCGCTGGCAGGCGCATTTCTGGCTCCGTTCCTCTACGGCCTGTACTGGAAAGGCGTGAGCAGGGCAGCTGTATGGGCAAGCTTTGCGACAGGTGTAGGCATTACGGTGTCCAATATGTTTATTGGTTACATTGCCTCCCCGATCAATGCAGGCGCAGCGGCTATGATTGCCGGGCTCATTGTGGTGCCGGTGGTCAGTCTGGTGACACCGAAGCCGGATAAGGAAAAGGTGGACGCAATCTTTGCGTGTTATGATGAAAAGGTCACGATTACAAAGAAAAGATCATTGGAAGCGAACTGAAGATAATGTGGAAATGGGGAAAAGCTGCCGACGGCAGCTTTTTCATATTCAGACATTGAGAACAACAGGCATTATATCAGACTGCCTGTTGCTTTTGATGTCAAAAATCAATAAACCAATAAAAAACCTATCAATCATCCCTTGATAGGTTTTTTATTGGTTTATTGATTTTACAAATAATGGAAGTCCAGTAAAACCGACAGTCTGACAGAGCAGATAACGGGAATCGAACCCGCCTCTCCAGCTTGGGAAGCTAGCATTCTACCAATGAACTATATCTGCACATCCATTATTATAATACTGAATAGTTGGAAATGCAAGGAAAAATATAAAAAAATTAAAAGACAGAAAATTATGGAAAATCACGAAAGAAATCAGATAAACAGAGGGATAACCTGCAACGTTGTTGTTAAAGGTCACACAAAAATCAGAAAAAACAGGTTGAGAATCTGCCGGGAGTATGATATAGTAAACACACTCGCGGAAACATTGCGGGATTCTGTACAGCGGTTCTGTCTGTATGGCAGCATTTACCTTATTTATATCCTGTCATCTGATATTCATAAAGAATTCCCTGATGTATATGGAAAATAGAAAGCATGCGGCTCCAGGAGCGATCTGTTCTATGTCTGCCGGTTTTCTCATGTGGAAATGGAAAGGAGGTGACGAGTTGCAGTTCACGGTTCCGGGGCGTGGATGGAAAAAGCATAGATTTGTTGTTGACATTTTGCGGAAAATATAATAATATAAGTAAAAGACGAACAATTGTTCGAAAAAAGGAGAATGAATCATGGCAAATGTAGTTGAAGATAAGAAGAAAGCATTGGACGCGGCGATCGCGAAGCTGGAAAAAGATTTTGGGAAGGGAACTGTGATGAAGCTGGGAGATTCCAGCGCCCATGTGAATGTGGAGACCGTGCCTACGGGATGCCTGAGCCTGGATCTCGCGCTGGGGCTGGGTGGTGTACCGAAGGGGCGTGTGATTGAGGTTTATGGTCCGGAGTCCAGCGGTAAGACGACGGTAGCATTACATATGATCGCGGAGGTACAGAAGCTGGGCGGCATCGCAGGCTTTATCGATGCGGAGCATGCGCTGGATCCGGTATACGCGAAGAATATCGGTGTGGATATCAATGAGCTTTATATATCACAGCCGGACAGCGGAGATCAGGCATTGGAGATCGCGGAGACGATGGTTCGCTCCAATGCCATTGACATCATCGTCATCGATTCCGTTGCGGCGCTGGTGCCGCGCCAGGAGATCGAGGGAGAGATGGGAGACAGCCATGTGGGGCTTCAGGCCCGTCTGATGTCCCAGGCGCTCCGGAAGCTGACACCGGTCATCAGTAAGTCTAACTGTGTTGTGATTTTTATCAATCAGCTCCGTGAGAAGGTAGGAGTGATGTTCGGGAATCCGGAGACGACCACAGGAGGACGTGCGTTAAAATTCTACGCCTCCGTCCGGATGGATGTGCGGAGGATCGAGACATTGAAGCAGAGCGGGGAGATGGTGGGGAACCGTACACGCATTAAGATCGTAAAGAATAAGATCGCTCCCCCTTTCAAAGAGGCGGAATTTGATATTATGTTCGGAAAGGGAATTTCCAGATCCGGTGATATCCTGGATCTAGCGGCCGGCATTGACGTGATCAAGAAGAGCGGATCCTGGTATGCCTATGAAGGGAATAAGATCGGTCAGGGGCGTGAGAATGCCAAGTCTTATCTGGAGGCGAATCAGGAGATCATGGAGGAGGTCGAAAAGAAGGTCAGAGAGCATTACAGCCTGAAGAATACAGAGGAAAGCGGAGGCGCGGAGGATCTGAAGCTGAAGGGGAAGGGAAGCTCTTCCGGAAAAAGCGAGGAAAAGACCACGGAAAAAGCACAGGGCAGGAATACCAGAGGTGCCGCAAAAGCTGAGGAAAAGGCAGACGACAAAAGCGTAGCTAAGGCAGATGATAAGGAGTCTGACATGGAATAGCAGCGGGATATTACGCCGCGCGACCTGCCGGGCGCGGCGGCTATAAAGCGGAATTTGAGGTTTTGATTCATGATCGTAACAAAAATAGAAGAAGTGACAAAGACAAAGTATAAAGTGGAACTGGACGGAGAGTTTGCCTTTGTGTTATACAAGCGGGAATTGTCACATTTCGGAATCCGTGAGGAGGAAGAACTGCCGGAAGAGACCTATATGCAGATTCGCAGGGATGTGATCTTAAAGAGGGCGAAGCTGCGTGCCATGCATCTGCTGACAGATATGGCACGGACAGAGTCCGGCCTGCGGGAGAAGCTGAAACAGGGGATGTATCCGGAGGATATTATCGAAGAGGCGATGTCCTATGTGCGTTCCTTCGGATATCTCAATGACCTGAGATATGCGGAAAGTTTTATTGAGAGCAGGAAGAACCATAAGAGCAAAAAGGAGATTTATGCCATGCTCTGCCGGAAGGGAGTGCCTGCGGAGCAGATCGAAGAGGCATTCGCATCCAGCTATCCCGAGGGCGGAGAATTGGATGCGATCCGGAGAGTGATTGAAAAGAAACGTGTGGATGTTACCCATGCATCTTGGGAAGAACTTCAAAAATTGTGCGGCTATCTGTCGCGGAAGGGGTTCCGGTATGAAGATATCAGCCAGGTGATCAGAGCGTAAGACGTTACAGTTCACTCCTGGACCGTGCACCATGCTGCACGGTCACAGGCCAGTATGTACTGGGGCTGGAATCCGGCCTCTTGCCGTAAGGCAACTTTAAATAGGCCGGATTCGTTACAGTTCGCGGCCGATTAGGCGCTTAAGAATGAAATCTTGCGCAAAATGGCAAAATTTTGGTTCCGGTTTATCCGGGTTAGGTCGTGAACTGTAACCGTAAGACCAAAACCTTTACCAAAAATCTGATAGAATGCTTGACAGAGTTGTGAAAACAGTATAAAATTTAACTGTTGTATTTATGTATTTATCATAGATGTACAATGAAAATTAAATAAGGAGGTGCTCCTGTGCCAATAGCATGGTGTATTGTTATTGCTGTAGCCCTCGCGTTGATAGCAGGTATCGCCACACATTTTGCCACAGTTTCCAAGCTGAAGAATGACGCGGACTCGAAGATCGGGAACGCGGAAACCAGGGCAAGAGAGATCATCGACGATGCCGTGAAAACTGCTGAAGCAGCGAAGAAGGAAGCTCTGTTAGAGGTCAAGGAAGAGTCCATCAAGACGAAGAATGACCTTGAAAAGGAGACGAAGGAGAGACGGGCAGAACTGCAGCGCTATGAAAAGAGAGTGCTTGCAAAAGAAGAGTCTGTCGATAAACGTGCAGATGCAATGGAACATCGCGAAGCAAAATTTACAGCGCGGGAAGAGCAACTGAAGCAGAGAGAGATCAAAGTGGAAGAGCTCGGACAAAAGAGAGTACAGGAACTTGAAAGAATCTCAGGACTTACCTCCGAACAAGCAAAAGAATATCTGTTGAAAACTGTTGAAGATGATGTGAAGCATGACACGGCTATAATGGTCAGGGATCTGGAACAGCAGGCGAAGGAAGACGCGGACAAGAGAGCAAAGGAATATGTTGTCAACGCGATCCAGAGATGTGCGGTGGATCATGTGGCTGAGACTACGATTTCGGTAGTACAGCTTCCCAGCGATGAGATGAAAGGAAGGATCATTGGACGAGAAGGAAGGAATATCCGTACTCTTGAGACACTGACGGGTGTGGAACTGATTATTGATGACACACCGGAAGCAGTCGTTCTGTCCGGATTTGATCCGATCCGCAGAGAAGTCGCGAGAATTGCCCTTGAGCGGCTGATCGTGGATGGCCGTATCCATCCGGCCAGGATTGAAGAGATGGTAGAAAAGGCGCAGAAGGAAGTAGATGTGATGATACGGGAGGAAGGTGAAGCGGCAGCACTTGAAGTCGGTGTGCCGGGGATCCATCCTGAGCTGATCCGTCTGCTCGGGCGCATGAAGTTCCGCACAAGCTATGGTCAGAATGCATTGCGGCATTCCGTCGAGGTCGCACAGCTTTCCGGTCTGCTGGCCGGCGAGATCGGGCTTGATGTACGCATGGCGAAGCGGGCAGGGCTTTTACATGATATCGGAAAATCCATCGACCACGATGTGGAAGGTTCGCACATTCAGATCGGTGCGGATCTCTGCAGAAAGTATAAGGAGTCCCCGACAGTCATCAATGTGGTAGAATCCCATCATGGGGATGTAGAACCGCAGACTCTGATTGCGTGCGTGATTCAGGCGGCTGATACGATTTCGGCGGCAAGGCCGGGCGCGAGAAGAGAAACCATCGAGACATATACAAACAGATTAAAACAATTAGAAGAAATCACCAATCATTTTAAAGGTGTAGACAAGTCTTTTGCTATTCAGGCAGGTAGAGAGATTCGAGTTATGGTAGTTCCGGAACAGGTATCGGATGATGATATGGTACTTATGGCCAGGGATATTGCAAAGCAGATTGAGTATGAGTTGGAATATCCGGGACAGATTAAGGTAAATGTGATCCGTGAATCGCGGGTAACAGACTATGCGAAGTAACAATAATCAGACCGGCTTTTGAAAGTACAGCCCTTGTCGCAAGACAGGGGCTTTTCCTTTTGAGAAGGAATCATTAACTCTTCAGGGATGTCAGGCAAGCGATCAATTTGAAGGGCAGTAACTGCTCAGCACAGGAGGGCGCATTTATTGCGCTATTCGTGGCTACCAAAACGGCGCAGGAGGGAAGAACATGAGTGAGCAGATTAAACGTTTAAAAAGAGAATTGAAATATCAGGGAACAATCATAGATTTTTATCAGGATACAATGGAGATCAATGGAAATCACACGGTGCTGTGGGATTTTATCAAGCATAAAGGAGCGGCGGCGGTTGTGCCGGTCACGGAAGACGGAAAGATCCTGATGGTGAGGCAGTACCGCAACGCCCTGGACAGATATACTCTGGAAATTCCCGCGGGGGCCTTGGACGCGGAGGATGAACCGGGAATCTCGTGTGCGGGAAGAGAACTGGAAGAAGAGACGGGCTACCGCTGTGAGAATCTGGAATGGCTGATTACGCTCCGCACGACGGTGGCATTCTGCAATGAGAGGATCGAGGTCTATGTGGCGAGGAATTTGATCCCCTCCAGGCAGCATCTGGATGAGGATGAATTTATTGATCTGAAAGCGTATACCATAGAAGAACTGAAAGAAAAGATCTTTTCAGGTGAGATTGAAGACGGCAAGACTGTATCTTCGCTGCTCGCATATGCGGTGAAGTACGGCTGTTAGGATACCTGTTATACACACAGGCAGCATGTTTTTCCGATCTGCCAAGTATGACAATGTCCTGGCAAGGTTTGATGCCCGTGAGTATAACGAAAACTAACCTGCATGGAGGAATCAGGAACGGCATATAATGAAGTATCGGGACGATGGGAGGAAATTCTGTGAGGATACTTCATTCAAAAAAGGAGATGTTTGCCCTTTTTTTGCCAGGATTCCTGTTGGGGATCCTGTATGTCAATTTTATTGTAAAACAGTATATTGCCGAACCGGGAATTTTCAGCACATATGTTATGCGGCAGTATGCCTCGGTGGAAATCATCGCGGGAGAATATATGCTATACCTGATCAGGGTGCGCCTGTTTCCGGCAGTACTGCTGGCCGGCATGTCATTTACGAAGCTGCGGAAATTATCCGCGGCAGGTTTCTTGCTTTGGACGGGCTTTTCCAGCGGGATGCTGCTGACCATGGCGGTGATCGGCATGGGAGTGAAGGGAATCCTTCTTTGCATTGTAGGGGTTTTGCCTCATTTCCTGTGTTATATCCCGGCATGCATCGTGGTGCTCTGGTACTGCTGGATGTACCCCCAGAATCGGTGGAACAGGCAGAAAACGGTCTTTGTGGTTCTGATGCTGCTGATGGGGCTGATCCTGGAGGCATATGTCAACCCGGTATGGATGAAAGCTTTTCTGGGGATCTTGTAGAGAGGAAAAGAACATGAACGGAAAGATTCTGATCGTGGATGATGAAAAAGAGATTGCGGATCTCATAGAGATTTGTCTTCAAAATGACGGCTATACGGTATGGAAATGCTATAATGGCATGGAAGCCCTGAAATATATCGAGTCTATGCCCTTTGATCTGGCGATTCTGGATGTCATGCTTCCGGATATCGATGGCTTTCGTATCTGCCAGAAGATCCGGGAGCAGTACTTTTATCCCATTATCATGCTGACTGCCAGGGGAGAGGATATGGACAAGATCATGGGGCTGACTATCGGTGCGGATGATTATATTACCAAGCCCTTTAATCCGCTGGAGGTCGTGGCGCGGGTAAAGACGCAGCTCCGCCGGTATGTCCAGTATAACCACGGCGGCAGTGCGGGAGATGACGCGGCGTCTCTGACAGAAATAGACATCCGGGGGCTGATCATAAATAAAAATACCCATAAATGTACATTATACGGAAAAGAAATCGCTCTGACGCCCAGGGAGTTTTCCATTCTCTGGTATCTGTGCGGGCATCGGGGGAACGTGATCTCTTCCGAAGAGTTGTTTGAAAATGTCTGGGGCGAAAAGTATATTGACAACAATAATACGGTGATGGCTCATATCGGACGGCTGCGGGAAAAGCTGAAAGAACCTGCCAGGCATCCGAAATTTATAAAAACAGTGTGGGGAGTGGGATATACGGTTGAATAAGAAAAAACAAAAGAACAGCGGTGAATACAGGCAGATGAGGACAACGGTGTTCCTGCGCACATTGCTGCTTTTGTTCGTGGATGCGGTACTGCTCTATCTATTCACGGATATTGTCATATGGGGACGTTTCGCGAACTGGATGGTGGGATTTCTGGACCATTTTATCTATCACGATTATGATAAAGCTCTGGAAACCTATCAGTGGGTCTTTCGGAACCATGCGGAATGGTTCCTGTTTGTCGCCCTGCTTCTCGTATTTCTCGTCAGCCTCCGGATCTATCTGAAAGGCTTTACCAAATACTTCTATGAGATTAACCGGGGCATTGATGCCCTGATCGAGGAGAATTCCGGGGAGGTCATCCTGTCCCCGGAGCTGGCTCTGACAGAGAGGAAGATCAATCACATCCGGCATACGCTGGAACAGCGCAAATCCGAAGCGGCGGTCGCGGAGCAGCGGAAAAATGACCTGGTCGTCTATCTGGCTCACGACCTGAAGACTCCGCTCACCTCTGTGATCGGATATCTGTCCCTGCTGCGTGATGAAGACCAGATCTCGGAAGAACTGCGGGAAAAATATCTTTCCATTTCCCTGGAAAAGGCGGAGCGGCTGGAAGATCTGATCAATGATTTTTTTGAGATCACCCGATTCAACCTTTCCGGCATTACGCTGGAATGCGGGAATGTGAACCTGACGCGTATGCTGGAACAGCTTATCTATGAATTCCGGCCCATGCTGTCTGAGAAGAATCTGCGGTGTGTTCTGGAGATCGCGCCGGATACCATGCTGAACTGCGATGTGGATCAGATGCAGCGTGTGTTTGATAATTTATTAAGAAATGCGGTGAACTACAGCTATGAGAACGGAACTATCCATATCGCGGCAGCACAGGAGGACGATCAGATGCGGATTGCATTTTCCAATCGTGGCAATACGATTCCGAAGGAAAAGCTGGAACGTATTTTTGAACAGTTCTACCGCCTGGATACCGCCCGCAGTTCCAGGAGCGGCGGCGCGGGATTGGGTCTTGCCATTGCAAAAGAGATCGTCGAACTTCATCATGGAACGATCACTGCCAGCAGTGAACATGAGGTGATCGAGTTCGAAGTGAGACTGCCATGCGGCACGAACCTAGTACATCATTGCATTAATCCTTGAGTAATCAGCACTCGCTATCCGCGCCATCTGCACGCCTCTTAACCTAGACGTAGCCCGCTACGCCGTCGGCTAAGAGACGCACAGCTGACACGAATATCGAGTACTATTACTTCAAGATTAATGCAAAGCTGTACTAGTATAACCCACGATAATTATCCACACCTTTCGCTTGTCTAAATTTCCATCTGCCGCGTCAGCTTCAATCGACGATTAAGTCATAAGGAATCCTCCCGCAAGCGGGTCCCTCCTTGTGACAATAGCTACCGGCATCGCCTCATTCAGCTTCCTTGCACATGGAAATTTATCCTGCGCGTAAGGTAGTGGTAATTATTGTGG
>VSNK01000379.1 GCA_009774255.1 Faecalicatena sp. | reverse complement strand
TACTGTATTATTGATTTTTAAATACATTTACTTCTATTTTCATTTTTCTATAATTAGGAAATCAACTCAGTTTAAGGTGTTCCTGTTGCCGGTTTAAGTGTAACGTTAAGTGACGTTTTTGCTGTATCATTAAAGTTAACTGTATGCTCTCTTGTAATAGTACTTAACATTGTTGTGTATGCTCCAATAAAAGTCAATTTTCCATTATTATATGACCATCTTTCTGCTGGAAGCGTTACTGTTGATCCATTATTCTTAAATGTAACAGATGTAATCTCCGTTGCCGCGAGAGTACCTATGCCAAGATCAACTGTTACTTCTGCTGGCTGTCCTGGAGTATAGTCACATGTTGATGCCATAGTCGGAGCACAATCTGGAGCTTTATATAAACCATATGTAAGAGCACCTGCTGTATCTATTGAATCATATGTACTTCCTTTCACGCCTGTAATTGCATATGAAACATTAATCTTGCTAATATCCTGTTTCGTCCACGTATCCTGCGCTTCTGATAATTTTCCAATATATCTGAAAGCTGTTTTACCTTTTGCTGCTGTTGTTGAATTCTCATCATCGCCGTACATATAGAGCTTAGCTGCATCAATAGCAGATTTAGCAACTGCTTCCGCAGCCGCTGTATAATATGTATTTGTGCCGGCGTAAGTAGCTGTGGTGTCTCCTTTAGCAATCTTTGTTAACGCTACTCCATCATCTATGCTTGCAGTTGCGACATAATATATATCATTTTTTGCAAGTTGATCCTTTAACGCTGCTGTTTTTTCTGTGTCATCAGCACCAGCAGGCGTGAATACCGTTAACTCATGAAATTCTGCATAGTCAATCTCGCTTGCATCCTCACTGGCATTTAAGAGCTTATAGTTCACTCCACTGCTCTTATCTAAATAAAATGTCTGGTCTGTTTGCAGTGCCGGAGAGTCCTCTGTGCCTTTGTTTGTAAATGTGGTAACATTTGCACTGGTGTCATCCAAATCTGCAATTGTTTTATTATTACCGTCATCATTTGTTCCTGAAATATACGCTCCATCACTTATCTGTGCCGCAACTGCCAGCCATGCCTCACCCGCATTCTCAGAAGACACTGCTTCTTCCTTGGTAGCCAAAAGCGTGTTACCACTCTTTATTGTTGCCGTAGATGTTACATTTACCTTTACCGGTATCTCGCTTTTGTTGTCCATAACAAAATCATCAGAATAAATCTGTGACCCTGCATCATTCACCTCAAATTGGTTTACTGCAGCAGCCATACTTGTTGGAACCACTACACGGATCACCGCTGTTTTGGTTTCCAAATTCACATCCACATGACCCGACTCCGTCGTCGAGTCCACCGCCATAACTGGCATTACCACTGTTGATGCAACCATTGCGGCTGATACAACTGTTGATAATAACTTTTTGTTTCTCATACACTTACCTCCTTGTTTGATTAAAATGTTGTGTGTAATCTATAACCATTGCACTTTTTAAAATGCAATTGATTATCCCTAATTCTCTACCGTTATAGTCACGTTGAATCCCGCATCACTATGTTCCGTATACCTCCCGTCATCTTCCTCATCCAACAGGTAGACCTGACATATCGCATTATATGTCCCAGGATCCAGATCCACGTCCAGCTTAAACGGCGGAACCTCTGCCCCCACCGGAATGACATCGGTTTTAAAAATTACTTCTTCCGTATCAGCGAGCATGACCTCACACCGTATCGGCTTCTTATTGTTCGGAGAATTTCCCAGTATGGCGTTAGTTGTTTCTGATGCTCCATCCGGAAATGTCCAGTCAGTATTCATATAGGTTTCAAAATATCCTTCCTGTACCTCATCCGACATATCATCCATAATCTGTTTGTAATTTCCTTCTGTGATTACTTCTTTTGGTCTGGTCAGAAAGTAAATTGCGACAGCTGCAATTATCGCAAGCACGATGCAGATTACAATTATGATAATTTTTTTCCTCTTCTTTTTCTTTAAATCCTCCTTTTTTCTCCCTGTAGTTTTTTTGCGTTTCCTTTCTGTTTCGGACATCTTTCATATGCTCCTTCTGATTTTTTGAACAGTCTACTCCTGCTGATGTTTGACATCTGTTTTATACTTTTTCTTTTGCTGTCTTGCCTAATCCCTGTTCCAGGAATATACTGCCGTCACAACAATATCACCTTCTTCCCAACTTTCAAACAGGTTTCCATTTATCTCACCTATAAAGCGGACTGCAAGTTTCTCCCCTGGTTCCAATTTCACTTTATACATAGAACTCTCTTGGGATAATACAACCTTTTCATCATTTTCAAACATCAACTCCATATAGACAACTTTATCGTCACTGTCATATAGACCTTTTTTATCTGTTATGACTCTTACCCCACTCGATTCCTGCGGCTTACATATGAAATCTGATAATATCCATGTACCTGTAGTATCACCGGCATTACAAAGGAGATACTGCGGCGAAACCATCTTTCCCTTTTCGTCCATTTTCCATGAATCTATCTCTATATCTGCCCTTTTTGATTCTTGTAGCCCTATAGTTTTTACCTCTTCTTTTTCTTTCTCATCAGAACTTGCTATTCCTTCATCAGTTTGCAGATTTTCTATCGTAATTTCTGGTACTCTATCTGTCTGATCTGCGTCCGTGTTATAATCTGCCTCTGGCATTTTTTCATTTTCAATATTACGATTTATAGAATCATCTTGCTGTGTGTCAGAATTTATATCATCAGTCTCTTCTTCGATCACACTTTCCTGATCTACACTATCCTCCAAGGTATATGAATTCTTAACTGTTTCTTCCGGAAGATTACTTTCTTGCTTTTCTTCTTCCGGCTCTTCCTTCTGTTCTTGCTCTGTACTCATGTCAATCTGTAGAGTATCTGTCAGTTTCTCCATATTTTTATCTGTCTGCTGACGGTCTGCCTGCTCTTCTTCTACATTAGTCCGTTCCTGTCTTTCCTGCCCATTTAATCCATCATCCTCTGAAATGTTCATCTGCTTTTCTTCCGATTCTTCCAAATTCAGACCGTCCAAGGTATCTTCTACTTTCCAAGAATAGACTACAGATATTGCCACATCCTGATCCATCCATTTCGCAAAAGCATTTTCGTTGACTTCACCCGAAAAACAGATAGACAGTTCTTCGCCTGGTTTAAGTTCTGTCTGATATTGGGACTTTTCCGAGGAAAAAATAATCCGATCCCTGTTTCCAAACAACATCTCCAAGTATATGTATTTGTCATTGCTATCATGTAACCCGTCTCTATCTGATTTTATGACCACTCTGCTTTCTTCCCTCGGCCTACATGCAAGATTGGATAGTGTCAGAATACCAGAAGTATCTCCGGTATTACGGATGACATACACATCTGAATACACCTGCCCTCTTCCGTCCATTTCCCACGGATCTATAACAATATCCAATTTTTGAGGTATCTGCAGATTGTTTAATCCAGGTGCCTGTGTGTCGGCAGTTTTATGTTCCCGCCTTTCTGCTTTCTGATGTTTTTCACTTTCTGTATCCATATTCTGTTCTTTTTTTTCTCCAGCCTTATCTGCAATCTTTTTCCAAAGGCGTTCTTCAAATGAACTCTCATTATCCAAAAGCTCTCGATCTACAGATGGATTCTCTTCCTTCTCAGACAATGTCTGACCTGCAGATAAATTCTCTTCCTTCTTATATAGCGATTCATCTGCGGATAAGCTCTCATCTTTCTCAGGCAACATCTGTTCTGCAGATAACCTTCCATCATCGTTAGACAACGATTCATCTGCAAATGAGTTTTCATCCTCCAATGACAATTTTAAATCTTCCATCGCCATTGTCACGGTTCCTGGTGGGCAGTAAGACAACCCCATGAGTAAGGCTGACAGCATCGCTATGCTTTTTTTCATAGATATGCTCTCCTTTCTTTCTATCATTATAAAGTCTCTACATCTTGTATCATAACCGGCCTTCCTACGTCCTGGCACAGCTGAACCAAGCTACTTCCATCCCCATAGTACGCATCACACAGTGCAATTGCCCTTTCCAACTCTGCCGAATCATCATAGATTCCCCAGCCTTCCGCCCTATACTTCTCCACAATCTTCTGATATTCCACCCACAAATGCGGCCTCATGGAACTAATAGTCGCTTCAATCAACGGATGTGGACGCCACAGCAATGCGACTTCCTCTTTATTTTCAAAAAACACCTCAAATACCGACTTCATTTTTTCCAGCATCTTCTCCTGATGTTCCAGTAAGGCGCTGACGCTGGTGTTGTACAAAATAATCTTCTTCCATTCCCCGTCCGGCTTTTGGATAATCCGCAGCCATTCTTCCGGTATTTCCAGCCCTTCCCTTGTTGTCCCTTGTACTTTATCGAATTT
>VSNK01000378.1 GCA_009774255.1 Faecalicatena sp. | reverse complement strand
GACCGAAGCGGAGCGTAGACATTCAAAATGCGGCCTGAGTTACAGGTCACGCCTGGTCAAGGTGTGACCTGTAACAAAAACGCAGGCGTTTCAAGCCTTTTACACCTGATCTGCTTGCTTCCATAACCGCAGGATGATATACTTTTTAGGAACTGTAGGAAAATGTCTTGTACAGATTGCATTTCCATACAGTTCCTTAACAGGCAAAAACATGGAGGTGTTGGAAATGGGAATGTACCTGAATCCTGGAAACAGTGGATTTGAAGAAATAAGAAACAGCCGGTATGTGGATAAATCCGGCATGATCCGCCTGATCAACCGTGTGATCGGGACAAAACAAAAGCTCATCTGTGTCAGCAGACCCCGGAGGTTTGGAAAATCCTTTGCCGCTCAGATGCTGTGCGCCTATTATGACAGAACCTGTGACTCCGGTGCGTTATTCCAGGACCTCAGGATTGCCGGGGATCCAAAAATGAATGCCGGTTATGAGCAACATTTAAACAAATATGACGTAGTCTATCTGGATATGACCTATATAAAGCCATTTTCCGACGGCTTCCGAAATGCGGTTTCTTATCTCAGCGAAAAGATCATGGAAGAACTGGCTGAGGCTTACCCTGCCCTGAAACCAGACAATGAGCTTCCTTCCGCCATGCTCCGTGCCGTGGAGCTTACCGGCCATAAATTTATCATGATCATCGACGAATGGGATGCCCCGATTCGGGAGACGCCGGAAATCCGGAACGAATATCTGGAATTTCTGCGCACCTTGTTCAAGGGCAGCGGCTCCACATCCAGAATTTTTGCGGCCACTTATATGACAGGCATCCTTCCGATCAAAAAAGACGGCTCGCAGTCGGCGATTTCAGATTTTCAGGAGTATTCGATGGTATTCCCCGGAGAATTTGCAAGTTATGTGGGATTTACGGAAAGCGAAGTCCGTCAGCTCTGTCAGGAATACGATTGTGATTTTTCTGAAATGAAACAGTGGTATGACGGGTATACGCTGAAAGGAGCCGGCTCCGTCTACAATCCCAATTCGGTAATGAAAGCCGTGTATCACCGCCGGTTTCATTCCTACTGGACGGAGACCTCCGCCGCCGAAAGCCTGATGGGATACATCAGCCTGGATTTTGACGGTCTGTCCGGGAGTACCGCCCGGCTTCTGGGTAGAGTTGATGTCAGCGTAGATACCAATGGGTTTTCCAATGATCTGATCACGTTCCGCAACCGGGATGATGTACTGACACTGCTGATTCATCTGGGCTATCTTTCCTATGACGAAGACACCCGGACAGCCCGCATCCCCAATGAAGAGATCCGGCTGGAATTTTTCAGGGCCGTCCGGGGGGTCTGGCATGATGAGACATCCGCCGGGTTCGGGAGAGTGTGCAGCTGATCTCTGACACGATTCATGGAAATTCCGAAGCCGTTGCCGCACAGATAGAAAAAATCCACACAGAAGAAACAGCCTCCCTTTTTTATAATAAGGAGTTGTAGAAAAATGAACACTCTCGGACATTTTATCCCAGCCCCAGCGCAACCCCAATCAGCCGCACCGCGCCTGCCGCCGCCCAGGCGATCGCGCACTGGCCCAGCACCACGCCGGCCGCCCATTTTCCGCCCAGCTCCCGCTTCACCGAAGCAATCGCCGCCACGCAGGGCGTATACAGCAGGCAGAACACCAAGAGGCTGGCTGCCGCAAGGGGTGTCAGTGCCCCGGCGATCGCTTCCGTGGAACCAAACAGCACGGACAGGGTCGCCACCACACTTTCCTTCGCCATGAATCCGGTGATCAGCGCGGTGGAGATCCGCCAGTCCCCGATCCCCAGCGGACGCAGCACCGGCACCAAGAGGCCGGCCACCACCGCCAGCATACTGTCGTGGGAATTGTCCACGATGTTCAGCCCAAAATCAAAGGTCTGCAAGAACCAGATCACGATCGTCGCTATGAAGATCACCGTAAACGCCCTCTGCAAAAAATCCTTTGCCTTATCCCACAGGAGGTGTCCCACATTTTTCATGCCCGGCATCCGGTAATTGGGAAGCTCCATGACAAAGGGCACAGCCTCCCCCTTGAACATCGTTTTTTTCAGCAGGAGCGCGGAAACGATCCCCAGCAGGATTCCCAGCACATACAGCCCGATCATCACCAGGGCCGCATGCTCCGGGAAAAAGACTGCGGTAAAGAATCCATAGATCGGGAGCTTTGCCGAGCAGCTCATAAACGGTGTCAGCAGGATCGTCATCTTCCGGTCCCGCTCCGAGGGCAGGGTCCTGGTGGCCATGACCCCGGGCACCGTACAGCCGAATCCGATCAGCATGGGGACGATACTCCGCCCGGAGAGTCCCATTTTCCGCAGCAGCTTATCCATCACAAATGCCACTCTGGCAATGTAGCCGCTGTCCTCCATCATGGAAAGGAAGAAAAACAGGATCACGATGATCGGCAGGAAGCTGAGCACGCTGCCCACCCCATTGAAAATGCCGTCGATGATGAGGGAATGCAGCACCTCATTTACATCCGCCGTCGCAAGGCCCGCATCCACCAGCCCCGCAAGCCAGGTAATCCCCTGGTCCAGCACATCCTGCAGCCATGCGCCGATGACGTTAAAGGTCAGCCAGAACACCAGGCCCATGATCCCGATAAATACCGGCAGGGCCGTATATTTTCCTGTCAGCACTTTATCAAGCTTTGCGCTCCGGGCGTGTTCCCTGCTCTCCCGAGGCTTGATCACCGTCGCGTCGCAGACCTCCTGGATAAAGGAAAAACGCATATCCGCAATGGCCGCCGCGCGGTCCATCCCGCTCTCCTTCTCCATCTGGCAGATGATATGCTCCAGCATTTCCTTCTCGTTCTGATCCAGCCCCAGGCTGTCCCGGATCTGGGTATCCCCCTCCGCCAGCTTGCTCGCCGCAAACCGGACCGGAATCTCTGCCTGCCGGGCATGGTCCTCGATCAAATGCATGATCCCATGGAGGCATCTGTGGACCGCCCCGCCCTGCTTGTCCTCCCGGCAGAAATCAATCCTGCCCGGACGCTCCTGGTATTTTGCCACATGGAGGGCATGGCTCACCAGCTCGTCGGTTCCTTCATTTTTGACCGCCGCTACCGGCACCACCGAGATCCCCAGCATGGCTTCCATCTCGTTGATCTGGATGGAGCCCCCGTTTCCCCGGACCTCGTCCATCATATTCAACGCCAGCACGATGGGGATATCCAATTCCATGAGCTGCATGGTCAGATACAGGTTCCGCTCGATATTGGTTGCGTCCACGATATTGATGATCCCCTTGGGATGCTCTTTGAGCACAAATTCCCGGGTCACCATCTCTTCGCCGGAATAAGGCGACATGGAATAAATGCCCGGCAGGTCTGTGATCATCGTATTGCTGTGCCCTTTGATCACTCCGTCCTTCCGGTCCACCGTAACCCCGGGGAAATTGCCCACATGCTGGTTGGAGCCAGTAAGCTGGTTAAAAAGCGTGGTCTTCCCGCAGTTCTGGTTGCCCGCCAGGGCAAAGGTGAGAAGTGTACTGTCCGGCAGCGGATTCTCTGTCTCCTTCTCATGATACCGCCCGCCCTCGCCCAGCCCGGGGTGCTCGATACGCCGCTTCTTGCGGACCCGCTCCCCTGTCCCGGACTCCGGCTCCGGCTCCCGGACATTCTCAATCCCGATTTTTTCCGCGTCCGCCAGACGCAGTGTCAGCTCATATCCGTGGAGCATGAACTCCATCGGGTCCCCCAGGGGGGCGTATTTGATCAGTACGATCTCCGTCCCCGGAATCACTCCCATGTCCAAAAAATGCTGTCTCAGCGCACCCTCGCCGCCTACCGTAGTAATGGTCGCTTTTTTGCCGATCGGCAGTTCCCTCAATGTCATCATGTTATCCATCCCTCATTTTTCTAAAAAGATTGTATCTGCTCAGAACCTTCGCAGATACGCCGCAATCCCATGAAAATTGCCTAACGGCAATGGGGATTGCTCTTGCAGCTTATACGTTTTCGTACGGATAGCGCAGTAAATGCGTGTTACAGTTCACTCCTGGGCCGTGCACCACGCTGCACGGCCACAGGCCAGTATGTACTGGGGCTGGAATCCGGCCTCTTGCCGTAAGGCAACTATAAATAGGCCGGATTCGTTACAGTTCGCTGGCTGGCCAGTGAACTGTAACAAATGCGCTATCCTGTGCTGAGTAATTACAAAAGATTCTTGAATCATCCTGATAGATGTGCTATATTATAAGCAGAGGGAAAGCCATATAAGCGGCTCTACCCCAAGAGACATTTTGCCTGTGTAAACAGAGGCAAGCCGTCACTAGTACAGCATTGCTTAAATATCAGTGATTAAATTGCTAATGGTATCCCAGCATATGTCCACTTAAATGGGTGTG
>VSNK01000377.1 GCA_009774255.1 Faecalicatena sp. | reverse complement strand
CCTCTTCCCCATGTACCATGGCGGTCAGCTCATAGGCCAGAATTTCTTTTGCCTGATTCAGCTGGCTGCCCTCCCATGCATCCATCTCGTCGATCTGCTCCAAAGGCAGGAAGGTCAGCATGCGGATGCATTTCAGCACATCGGCGTCTCCCACATTTCTCCAGTACTGGTAAAAATCAAAGGGGGACGTCTTATTAGGGTCAAGCCATACCGCGCCGGACTGGGTCTTGCCCATCTTCTTGCCCTCGGAATTCAAAAGCAATGTGATCGTCATGGCACTGGCATCCTTGCCCAGCTTCCTTCGAATCAACTCCGTTCCTGCCAGCATGTTGCTCCACTGGTCGTCTCCGCCGAACTGCAGATTGCAGCCGTATTTTTGGAACAGCGCATAGAAATCATATGCCTGCATGATCATGTAGTTGAATTCCAGGAAACTCAGCCCCTTCTCCATCCTCTGCTTGTAACATTCTGCCGTCAGCATACGGTTCACGCTGAAATGCGCCCCCACTTCCCGCAGGACATCAATGTAATTCAGCCCCAGCAGCCAGTCCGCGTTGTTGACCATCATCGCCTTTCCCTCGGAAAAATCAATAAAACGGCTCATCTGTTCCTTAAAGCAGTCACAGTTATGCCGGATTGTCTCTTCTGTCATCATTTGCCGCATGTCCGTTCTTCCGGACGGATCTCCGATCATGGCCGTGCCGCCTCCGATCAGCGCGATCGGCTTGTTGCCTGCCATCTGCAGACGCTTCATCAGGCACAGCGCCATAAAATGCCCCACATGCAGGCTGTCCGCCGTAGGGTCGAAGCCGATATAAAATGTGGCCTTCCCGTTGTTGATCAGATCCGAGATCAGCTGCTCGTCCGTCACCTGCGCGATCAGGCCCCTGGCCTTCAGTTCATCATAAAGCTTCATGGTCATTCTTCTCCTTCTTCTAAATACTTTTCCTTAGTATACGGAAAATCCGACGCTGCCAGTCTTTCTGCATACAAAGGTATCAAAAAAGAGCCTTCCAATCCAAAAAGGACGAGGGCTCTTATGCTCGTGGTACCACCTTTATTCACAGACAGCTCCCGCTGCCTGCCTCTATGAGTCGTTCTCACCGGATCATCAGTATACTCACGGCAAATGAATTTTACAGTAAGTATTGCGCCAGCCGCAAAGCGGAATTCCTCATACTGCCGGGCGCATCCTATGATACCGGGCTGCAGATGGATCTGGCGCTTGGTATATCCCCGGTTCAATCACTCGGTGCGTTAACGTGCACTGCCCCGTCACAGCCTACTCGTCCGGAAGGAACACCAAACAGTCCGGACTTCTGAAACGTGTCCGAAGATCCTGACAGAGTTCTTTTCTCCCATGCTTTCGGTGTGAAGCTCCGAGATGTATTCGCCTGGAACGGTGTCCTGCGCCTCTCACCGGCCGGCAGCTCTCTGTCTTCTCCCGATTCCCGCTACTTGTTCTCTTCCCTGCTTTTTTCATATCTGTTTATATCTGTGGTACATATTAACCTAATTGGTACGGGTTTGTCAAGATACATTTTTATAATTAAAAAGGCTTTCACAGCTTCCATAAATGGAAGAAATGTGCTATACTGTCAGCAAAGATATTATTTCGTTATACTTTTGAAGAGGTTTTATCATCCGAATGAAAAGAAGAACCGTATTGATCACCGGTGCCTCACGGGGTATTGGACGGGCCTGCGCGCTGCGTTTTGCACGGGCCGGATATTTTGTATTTATTAATTGTAAGCATTCCATCACCGAATTGAATAAGCTCAAAGATCAGCTGCTTGCCGAGGGACATTTCTGCGAGGCCGTACCCGGAGACGTGGGTGCCTCTGCCGATGTGGCACAGATATTCCATAACATCCACGAGATCTGTGACGGACTTGATGTCCTTGTGAACAATGCAGGAATTTCTTATATCGGACTTCTGACTGACATGACCGATCAGGATTGGGACACGATCCTGCACACGAACCTTTCTTCTGCTTTTTACTGTTCTCGTGCCGCCCTTCCCTACATGATCTCCCAAAAAAGCGGGAAGATCATCAACATATCTTCCATGTGGGGGAGGGCAGGCGCCTCCTGCGAGGCTGCTTACTCCGCGGCCAAGGCCGGCATGAACGGATTGACCATGGCGCTGGCGAAGGAGCTGGCGCCCAGCAATATTCAGGTCAATGCCATTGCCTGCGGAGTCATCGACACTGTCATGAACGCGGGATTCACCGTGGAAGAACGAAAGGCACTGGCGGAAGAGATTCCGGCGGGACGGTTTGGCACGCCTGAAGAGGCTGCAGAGCTGGTCTATGATCTGGCGGAAAATCATCCCTACATGACCGGCCAAGTCATCGGACTGGACGGCGGCATGATCTAATAACAAGGACGAATCACATACTACCAAGAAATAAGCAGCCATCGTACCGGACGGCGGCATGATCTAAATAACAAGGGAGAATCACAAACTATGAAGAAACGAGCAGTCATTGCACTTGGACACCGCGCTCTGGGCACTACACTCCCGGAACAGATGGTGGCCGTAAAGAAAACCGCAAAGTCAATTGCCGACCTCCTGGAGGAAGGCTATCAGATCGCGATCACGCACAGCAATGCCCCCCAGGTTGGCATGATCCACACTGCCATGAATGAATTTGGCAAGGCGCATCCGGATTACACGGCGGCTCCTATGTCCGTGTGTTCTGCCATGAGCCAGGGCTATATCGGATATGACCTGCAGAACGGTATCCGGGAAGAACTGCTGAACCGCGGGATCTACCGCACGGTCAGCACCATACTGACCCAGGTCATCGTGGATCCTTATGACGAGGCATTCTATACTCCTACCAAAGTATTAGGCCGTTATATGTCCGTTCAGGAAGCCAATGAAGAACGCAAAAAGGGGAATTATATCGTTGAAGAGCCGGGCAAAGGCTACCGCCGTGTCGTATCCGCCCCCAATCCGGTAGAGATCGTGGAGCTGGATGCGGTCAAAGCCCTGCTGGATACAGATCAGCTCGTCATTGCCTGCGGCGGCGGCGGAATTCCGGTCATGAAGCAGGACAACCATCTAAAGGGAGCAAGCGCGGTCATTGAAAAAGACCTGGCAGCCGGAAAGCTCGCGGAGGGCGTGAATGCCGACATCCTGATCATCCTGACAAGCGTGGAACAAGTCTGTATCAATTTTGGGCAGGAGAATGAGAAAAAGCTGGGCACGATTTCCATAGAAGAGGCAAAAGAATATATGGAGCAGGGACATTTCGGCATCTATAACATGTATCCGAAGTTCCGTGCTTCCGTAGAGTTCATCGAAAAAGGGGAGGGGCGCAGCGCGCTGATCACTTCCTTTGATAAAGTAAAAGAAGGAATCCACGGGAAAGCGGGGACGATTATCCGATAAGAAATCGTTACAGGTCACACCTTAACCAGGCGTGCCCTGTAACAAGAAATCTACGGAGTATAAACGAAAACAGAGGATGTATGGACAAATGTGTTCCACACATCATCTGTTTTTTTACCGCATGGGGAACAGCTTTGGAATCATTTATACATCTGAGGCCGTCCCTGATGAACTTTCAGTATCGGTTATGTACATCTTCCGCAAAGCACATCAGATCTTTTACTTCAAGCACCGTTCCGTCATCGAGCACGGCCTTGCCGTTCATCCTGCCGAACACCTGATGCTGATCCGTCTCGATCAGGACTGCCGCCGTCCTGGCCGCCCGGTCGAGAACCGGCCAAAACTCCATCTCAAATCTCCCATCACTCGAAGAAAAGGTCCACGGCTTCATATAGCTGTCTTTCGGAATGTGAAATTCCACATCATCCAGCTTATGCCCTTTTCCGTCATAGAACAGCATATTCTCCGATGCCGCGGACGTATCGCCAAACCCATAGCCAATATTGAAGCCAAATGCTTTTCCATTGATTCTCTGATTCCCTGAGCCCCAATACCACCGGTTATCGTAAGTCCACACGCCCCTGCCCCAATCCAGCGTACCAAAATCCGTTTCCCTGGAAAACGTATAAGTTCTGCCGTCAAAGGTCATATTGCCGGATGCAGGCATACAGTTGATCTTCTGGTTATAATAAAATGCCGTTTTCTTTTCCTTCCAGGGAGTCGCGATCACCATCGTGTCCATTTCCGGCTGTTCCAGCAGAATGTCGCAGGAAAAATCCTTTCCCTGATAAAAATTCCTGAACCGGCAGCGGATCTGGCGCTTCCCGTCCTTCTGAAAATATCCCATGTGCAGACGCTTGTCCCGGTATGCCACATCTCCTTTTTCCGAAGTCTCCGGAAGATGAAGCTTTCCCATGGGAAACGGATTCAAGATCGTCTCCGTATGCTCCCAGCCCTCCTTAAAATTCAGAAGGGATACGGACTGCAGGCCGATATAGCCG
>VSNK01000376.1 GCA_009774255.1 Faecalicatena sp. | reverse complement strand
GTATATAAGGAATTTAGGAAAAAACGGCGTTTTTTCGTTTTCGTAAAGTAATATACTTCACGAAAATCCATGCTATACGAAATTTTTCATTTTCCGGGAGGTTTCCATAATGTGGAGGCCAAGGTTGGAGGATTTCCGAATTTCAGAGTATCCAATCGTGCAGGAGGCACAGTTGGAAATGTTTTAGAGACAGTTGAGGTGAGCAGTGAATGCAGAATATTCAGGAGCAGTATTTTGTGCTGACCCTGCCGTTAATGACACAGGCATGGCAAAGAGATGTTCTGAATAAACGGTTTGAAATTCATCGGCAGATTTATAACGCATTGCTTTGTCAGGCGCTGACGAGATTCCGGCAGATGGCACAGACACGTGCTTACCGAAGAGTTCAGGAAGCATTGTCCAGGACAGAGGATGAGAAGGAAAGGAAGAAGCTGTTCAAAGAAAGGGATGCACTGATTGAGCAGTACCGGCTCAGGAAGTTTGATATCTGCGGGGATACGACAAAGTACCGGCAGAATTTTAAAGAGCATACGGACAGCCCGGTCATCCAGAACCTGGCGAATGAGGTCTGGCAGGCCATCGACAATCTGATTCACGGGCGTGCCGGGCAGGTATATTTCAAGCAGCCGGGACAGATGAAGAGCTTGTCGGGAAAAACAAATCGTTCTTCCATCAAGCTAAGAGGAGATTGCCTTGTATGGAAGGGGCTTGAAATTCCGGTTCGAAAAAAGAAAAGCAGCAGCTATGAGGAGCAGGCATTGTCTCAGGAAATCCGGTTTTGCAGAATCAAAAAGACGGTGATCCGGGGGAAGGACAGATATTTTCTGGATGTTGTTTTGAAAGGGGCGATTCCTTTGAAAGGGGCGGTTCCTTTGAAACAGGCGATTCCTCTGAAACAGATGCCGGAAGAGGATGACTTGAATAGTTGTCAGGAAAGGCAAAGAGTACCGAGATCTGAAGAAAAGTTGCGTATAGGCTGTAAGAATAAGTTCCGCACAGAATGTGAAGATAAGTTGTGTAAGGAACATGAAGAAAAGTTGCGTACAGGATGTGCAGAAGAGAATCACGAAGCGGTCAATGTCGGATTGGATATCGGTTTTCGGAAGCTGGCGGTGGTATCGGAAGATGCGGCATTGGTGTATGAACTTCCGGAAAAAGACCGGGGGCTGGAAAAGAAGAAGAGGGAAATTGTTCAATATATGGAGCGCAGCCGCCGGAGCATGAATCCGGACAATTATCTGCCGGACGGAAGGATTCGCCCGGGCAGCAAGGAGTGGACATACTCCAAAAACTATCAAAAGGCCGGAAGAAAGTACCGGGAGATTTGCCGGAAGCAGTCGGTGCTCCAAAGGCAGGAACAATATCAGCTTGTGCGGGAAATTATTTCCTATGGAGATCGGTTTTTTGTAGAAAATCTGGACTTCGCAAAGCTGGGAAGAAGAAAGCCGAATGGAGTATATATGACCGGGGCGGCACCGGGGGAATTTTTGAGAATTTTGGATTATAAGCTTTCCTGGCAGGGAAAACAATTGTATCGAATTTTACCGTTTCTGGTCAAGGCATCCGGATTCAATCACCATACAGGAGCCTATCAGAAGATGCCTTTGAAAAAGAGCTGGCGGATTGTGGATGGACAGAAGGTAGAGAAAAATCTGTACAGTGCGTTTCTGCTGAGTAATCTGGCAGAGGATATGCAGTCGTTTGATCTGGAAAGATGTACGGAGAAATTCCCGAGGTTTCTGGAGGGGCAGAGAGCGTATTTGCAGACTCTGGCATCGTAAAAGTTATAGTTTACTACGGGGCCGTGCACCACGCTGCACGGTCACAGGCCAGTATGTACTGGGGCCGCAAGACGGTCTCTTGCCGTAAGGCAACTTGAAACAGGCCAGATTTGTTACAGTTCGCTGGCTGGCCAGTGAGCTGTAACTCGTAAAAGGCCGGAAGGGAACGGAAAAGGGCAATAGATCGTATAAATTGCTTCGGAGATTTTAATATAGCTACGCTTCCAGGGAATCCCTGGGGTAAATATAGATTGGGTCTTGAGGCGGGCCAATATCCGTAACGGATGAAAACCTACGCGAAACAGGGTTAGGGTGAAGGTACTTCGGTTCTTTACAGAAGCCTGACAGCGGAGGACGTTCGAAAGAATAGCCTTGGTATAGAATGATTAAATTTTGAGAGATTGGATTGAAAAATCCGGAAGATTTCAAATCGTCGCTTCGCCGCGTTTGGAAGATTGCGGATAATATATTTGTAGGGAAAACCTAAAAGATAATCCGCTTGAATGAAAGCGGAGTGGCGAAGCATGTCTATTTTTAAGAATGGGCTTTTAATATTTAAAATTAAAGTTGTTGAATTGAAATTTATATAAATTTATCAGGGATGCCTCTTGTGTGAGGTATCCCTATTTTTACGTACAGATATCGCATTTACAGTGCTATCCCATACGTAAACGTATAGGACTGCAAGAGCAGTCCTCATTTCCGAAGGCAATTTTCATGGGATTGAGAGCGTATCTGTGAAGGTACTGAACGGATACTTATTATTTAAGTTCTTTAGTAATTGTTGAAAGAAGTACATTTCCATAGTCTGATAGAAAGGAAGAGAAATTAGAATGGATGAAATCAGAAATATACCATTTTCCTTGCCGGATATAACGGATGGAGAGATTAATGCAGTGGCCGAGGTATTGAAATCAGGGTGGATTACCACAGGTTATAGAACTAAGGAGTTTGAGAAAAGAATTGCCACATATTGTGGTGTAGAGAAAGCAGTATGCTTGAATTCTGCAACAGCATGCTTAGAAGGCATATTAAGAATATTGGGAATAGGAGAGAGCGATGAAGTAATCACAAGTGCATATACATATACGGCATCAGCCAGTCCTGTATGTCATATCGGAGCTCAACTTGTATTGGTGGACACGGCTAAAGATTCATTTCAGATGGATTATGCTGCATTAGAGAACGCTATAACAGAAAAAACAAAGGTTATAATACCTGTGGATATAGGTGGTGTGTTGTGTGATTATGAAAAAATATTTGATATTGCTGAGAGAAAAAAACATCTGTTTCATCCGTCAAATGATATACAAAAGGCTATTGGCAGAATTATTATCGTGGCAGATTCTGCGCATGCTTTAGGTGCATCTAAAGCTGGTAAAATGGCAGGAAATGTAGCTGACTTTACCAGTGTTTCATTCCATGCAGTAAAAAATCTTACTACCGCAGAGGGTGGAACTCTTACGTGGAAACATATTGCAGGGGTAGATGATGATGAGCTATATAAGAAGTTTATGCTTTATTCACTCCATGGACAGTCGAAAGATGCCCTGGCAAAAACACAGCTTGGAGCATGGGAATATGACATAGTTTCAACGGATTATAAATGCAATATGACTGATATTATGGCTTCAATTGGTCTTGTACAGCTTGATAGATATAAAAAGCTTCTTGCCAGAAGAAAAGAAATTATAGAAAGCTATGATGCAGTATGTAATAAGCTGGGAGTGTACAGGCTTGTTCATTTTGACGAAGGAAATGTATCAAGCGGACATTTATATCTTGCGAGAATACCTGGAATTGACAATAAAAAGAGAAATGAAATTATAAACTATATGGCAGAAAAAGGAGTGGGAACAAATGTGCATTACAAACCGCTTCCGATGATGACCGCATACAAAACAATGGGATTTGATATAAAGGACTATCCAAATGCATATAGGCAGTATGAAAACGAAATTTCACTTCCATTGCATACAAGGCTCTCGGATGAAGATGTGGGATATGTTATGGATATATTTGAGACAGCGGTTAAGGAGGTAGCAGATATATGATGCTCACTCCGTGGGATAGGCTGCCGGATTATATAAGAAATGAAGAAGTAAAACCATATTATGACAGTCTGTCAAAGAAGAAGATAAGCTTATTTTTTAAACGAATCTTTGATGTAGTGATGTCAGTGGTTTTGCTTATTTTATTTTTTCCGATATTTGTTGTTCTTTCCATATGGATTAAATTAGACAGCAAAGGTCCGGTTTTTTTCAGACAAATAAGAATTACGGCTTGTGGAAAGCAATTCAAGATATTTAAGTTCAGAACAATGGTGGAAAATGCGGAAGAATTGGGCAGTCAGGTTACAACACAAAATGATATGAGAATTACAAAGGTCGGAGAGATAATTCGTAAAGTCAGGTTTGATGAACTGCCGCAGCTTATAAACATACTCAAGGGAGAAATGAGCTTTGTAGGCACCAGACCGGAGGTGCCAAGGTATGTGGAGCAATATACATCGGAAATGTATGCAACTTTATTGCTTCCCGCAGGAGTAACATCTGAGGCCAGCATTGAATATAGAGATGAAAATCAATTGTTAGACGGAGCATTAAATATAGATGAAGTATATATCAAAAAAGTGCTTCCGGATAAAATG
>VSNK01000375.1 GCA_009774255.1 Faecalicatena sp. | reverse complement strand
CTGCGTTTTTACACATGCACTCTCGAAAAAGCATCCTCAGTGAAACAGAAAGGTATTTAAATCGGTTTATACTAGATTTCATAAGCAAATCGAAATTGATACTTATATAAAGGAGCTTCGGAATGATGACAGATTCTAAGATGGTGTTTTTAGATATGGCTCCGATTATCTATTATCTACAGTATAATGAACTATATATGACTTGTTTATAACAAATGACAAGCGGCTAAGACAGTTTGAAGAGATTCACTGCATGATTGTCGAGGAAATATAGACTGCCGGATATTCTGCGATGCGTAGTAGCAGCTACGCACTGCAGGATATCCGATTGATCAGGACGCACACTTCTTTACAATAAAACCTCTTCCGCCAGCTTCCGATACCCTTTCGGCGTAATATGGTGATACATTTTGAACATTTTACACAAATAACTGCTGGTTCCAAATCCGGTCTCCACTGCGATTTCCAAGATACTCTTATCCGTATACCGCAGAAGCTCCTGCGCCTTTTGCAGCCGGACAGAAATAATTAGGTTTCCAGGCGTAATTCCAAGGATGTTCCGAAAGATTCGGTAACATTCCCGCTCACTGATCGGTACAGCCCTTGCCAGTTCCGCCGCCGTAAGCTTCTCGTTATAACGCTCCCCGATCACAGCCAGCATCTTCTTGATCCGTTCATCCTCCTTAAGGTCATAGTCTGATTCTTGCCCCTTACTCTCCATCGCCCAGGAAAAAATGGACTCCCACAATTCGGAAAAAAGGCTCCGGATGCGAAGTTCAAAGAATGGTTCCTCCTTCCGGCTGATTTCCCTGCACCGACACAATTTATCCAAAAACCGCGCGTGCTCCGAGTTGCTCCGATGCAGCGGTATGGCATCCAATGACCTGCATTCCTTCACAGGTTCTACATATTTAATATCATAGATGTTTCCGGAATTGCCCGCCAGAAAATATTTGTCAAAAAACTGTGAAGTCAGCCTTACCTCCGAAGCCGGCTCCAACGCCTGCAGAAAATGTAATGTTCCCGAATTAATAAAAATCCCGTCGCCTTCCCGCAGCGTGAATTCGTTATGATTCGTTTTGTATAGAATACTTCCCCTGTCCAGATAACCAAATTCAAACTCATCATGCCAGTGCCATGGAATATCCAGCCAGACATCCCTCTTCGGATCCGGTGTATAGAGTCCGTAATGCAGCATCTGGCTCTGAAAAATAATTTTTTCTTTTTTTCTCCCGTCCAGGATAAATTGCTTTTCCTCCATGTATCTTTCTCTTTCCTCAGTGTTCTCAGATCTGTTATGAAATAAACTTTCATTTTGTCTTGTCTAAATCTTTATATGCGTCATAATGAAAAGTTAGTCTTTTGCAATTCCTAATTGGCAGAATAATCATATTTTTAGTCAGTATCTTTATTTTATTTCACATTTCTATGCACTATAATTATATCATCTATTTATAACAAGTCAACGCAATAACGCAATCAGGAAAATGAGAAATCAGTACAGGAGGTTTTTTATGATCTATTATGTATCAGCCAATGCTGCCCGCAGCGGCAGCGGCACAAAAGAAGAGCCATTTCGGACCATCAGCCAGGCAGCGTCCATCGCCCGTCCGGGAGATGAAGTCATCGTGTCTCCAGGCATCTACCGGGAATATGTGAACCCGGCTTTCGGAGGTACGGACGAAGACCACCGCATTATCTACCGCAGCGAAGTGCCTCTCGGCGCCGTGATCACCGGCGCGGAGCCGGTAAAGAACTGGACCCGGTATGACGGCAGCGTGTGGATGGCGCGCATTTCCAACGGAATCTTCGGCAGCTACAATCCTTATACCACCGTGATCAAAGGGGACTGGTACAACGCAGTGACGCCGGCCCATACGGGAGAGGTCTATCTGAACGGAAAGTCTTTATACGAAGCGGCCTCCCTTGAGGAAGTCAGACATCCGTCCGTCTACGGAAGCTCCTGGGATCCGGACTTTACCATTTATAAATGGTATACCATGCAGGACGGCGATTTCACCGTAATCTATGCGAACTTCCAGGGATTTTCTCCGAATGAGGAAAATGTAGAGATCAATGTTCGGCGCAACTGCTTTTATCCCGACAGAACCGGCGTCGGATATATCACGTTATCCGGCTTTGCCGTAAGACAGGCTGCGACCACATGGGCTCCTCCGACCGCATATCAGGAAGGGATGGTCGGCCCTCACTGGTCCAAAGGCTGGGTGATCGAAGACTGCGAGCTCTCTCATTCCAAATGCTCCGGCATTTCCCTTGGGAAATATCTGCAGCCTGAGAATGAGAACAAGTGGACTACGAAATTATATAAAGACGGCACACAGACTGAACGCGATGCCATCTGCCAGGCACAGAGAGAAGGCTGGACAAAGGAGAATATCGGCTCCCACATCGTACGCCGCTGCAATATCCACGACTGCGGTCAGACGGGGATCGTGGGGCATCTGGGCGGCGTATTCTCGATCATTGAGGACAACCATATCCACCATATCAATAACAAGCAGAATCTTGCAGGGGCCGAAATCGGAGGTATCAAAATGCATGCGGCCATCGACGTGACTATACGGCGGAATCATTTTCACCATTGTACCAGAGGGCTCTGGCTTGACTGGCAGGCACAGGGCACCCGTGTGACGCAGAACCTGTTCCATGACAATGTACCTCCGAAAGGGACTGTGATCGCGGATAGTCTTGCGCTGGGCGAAGATATATTTATCGAGGTATCTCACGGCCCCACGCTGATCGACAACAATCTTCTGCTATCCGAATGCGCTGCCCGCATCAGCACACAGGGAATCGCGTTTGTCCACAACCTGATCGCCGGATCCTTTACCTGGGTAGGAGAGGGAACCAATAACGGCGGCCGCAGGCTGCCCACCCCGAGATATACGCCATACCATGTTCCGCACCGCACGGAAGTGGCAGGATTTATGACGATCCTCCATGGAGACGCACGTTTCTACAACAACATTTTCGTGCAGAAAGAGATCCGGGAAGATCTGGTTTCCTATGCTGAGGAACAGAAGCTCTATAGGATGAACCTCGTCCAGTTCCAATGCGGAACCGCGCCATATAACGGATATCCCACGGCAGACGCGTATTTTGCTCAGTTTACGCCGGAAACAGCCGTTGATCATGAAGGAAAAGATATCTATTATGATCATCTTCCCATTTACACAGGCGGAAACGTATACTTCAACGGCGCCCTTCCCTGTGACCATGAGGAAAATTATAAAGCAGACACAGAGCATAAGATTACACTTTCTCTGCTCGAAGAAAATGGAGAATACAGGCTGAAAACAAATCTGTATGATTTTCTTCCGAAATTTGAGACGCCGTTTGTAAGTACCGAGACGCTCGGGGAAGCCTTTGAACCGGAGCAAAAATTCGAGGCGCCCGACGGATCGCCGATTGTATTCAAGTATGATTATTTGGGAAAAGAAAGAGATATGATGCCTCTGGCGGGACCCTTTGCCTGCAGAGACGAGGCGGAGGAAAGCCTAGGAAAATAGAACTGCGGGAAGTAGAAAACCGTAGGGAAATACAACCGCAGGCAATAGAAAACTGTAGGAAAGAATAACCATGGGAAGTAGGAAACTGTAAAAAATATACCAGGAGGGCAGATTTTTCTGCCCTCCTTGGCATAATCGGAGGCACATGGCCGAATGAGAAATTTATGTTTATTGTATCATTTCCATGATCTTGCCGTAATATGTCATGAGGCTTTCGAATTCCTCTTCCTTCCAATAATCATAGATCGTATATATTTTCTTGGTCTCCTCAGTATATCCATAGGTGTTCTTGTCTTCGATCCGAACCCGGTGATTGATAAAATCAACGTCCCAGCCGAATTCAGCCATCTTCGGATATATTTCCACAATCTTGAGTTCGCGCGTCCGAAGCTCCATCTCTTCAGCCAGCTTGTGGATATTCAGCAGCGTAAGCGGTACGGTCCGCTCGGAACCATCGTGCATGATGAGGCCAAAGGATTTTACCATATCAAATACCGGGTCACAGTGCCAGCCGACAGCGGCCATCTGCGGATAAAGCTTTTCCAGCGCATGTACTGCTTTCCAGCGATCGATCAGCCGTACACATTCGGCAATAAAGGAATATCCGATCTCGCCGTTCTCGGCGGAAGCAATCCGGTCAAATCCCTTTTTATCCCGGATAACGAGCTTGGCAGTCTTTCCCCATTTACCAGACCCCTTTACAACCTTGAAGCCCGCCGCCTCCAGCTCATGCTTGAAGCGGTTTTCGAACTGCTCTTTTGCCCATTGCCCCTCACTCATATGTTCCATGTCCTTCTTATGTTTCATTTCAATATTCTCCTTAAAAAACTTATGAACTCCGGCCTGACTCCGTCTCCTCAGGTACTCAGGCTCAATGCAATTACTATTCATTATATGGCATGAGCCCTTGTTTGACAAGCAGTAATTGTCAGGGCTTCAGAATAAACGCACGAACAGTAAGGCGGACTTATTTGCCCATTTATTTGGCCAGTTCGTCAATTGCATCCAACATAT
>VSNK01000374.1 GCA_009774255.1 Faecalicatena sp. | reverse complement strand
ATCTACAGACAAGGCAAAAATTGGTATTGCGAAATAGACAATATAAAAATAACCGTTAATTCTTATAGTTATACAATTATAACCGCACACAGGATGAAATAAGGAGTTGTAGGAAAATAAGTATGAAAGTAATCTTTCATGATCGTTTATGCCGGGTGCCGACATGGGCACAAATATGACGAATTACAGAAGGCTTTAAAAGGAACAGACATAGAAACAGGAGAATTAGGAAGATGAAAGTCAGATTTTATGATACTGTGGAAGATTCCTTGTTAAAATTCGCGGTAATTATATCAAAATCAGATGGAAAATGGGTATTCTGCAAGCACAAAGAAAGAGACACATATGAAATTCCAGGCGGACACAGGGAGGAGGGCGAAGCGATCGAAGATACGGCGAAAAGAGAATTAAAAGAAGAAACCGGAGCCATTGATTTTGAGATAAAGCCTCTATGTGTATACTCTGTCACGGGAAAAAACAGAGTGAATGAAACAGGAGAAGAAACGTATGGAATGCTTTATTTTGCAGACATCAAAACATTTGCAAAGAATCTACACAGTGAAATGGAAAAAACAGAACTGTTTGATACACTCCCTGCCGACTGGACCTATCCGTTGATCCAGCCGTTGCTGATCGATGAATATCAGCGGAGGATACTGCAGGGATGCGCAGGAACCAGCAGGTAGCGGACCGTTTTAAATATCACATTGCCCGGATATAATATGCAATTTGATAAGGAATCCGCTCTTCTGTCTGCTCCAGATTTGTCCCCAGCAATTCTTTGATCTTATTCATTCTGTAGATCACGGTATTCCGGTGGGTGAACATTTCCTCCGAAATGGCCTGGATGCTGCCGTTGTGCTTCAAGTACAATTCCAGTGTATCCACATAATTGGCATGATGCTTCCGGTCATACTCCAGCAGGGGTCCTAGCGGCTCCTCCGCCATTTCCCGAAGGAGGCAGTTGTCATCCACCATATAAAGCAGACGGTACAGCCCCATTTGGTCAAAATAATACAGATCCTTTTTTCTCTTTTTTGCCATCTGTACCGCCGCTTTCGCACGGGAATATCCCACATGCAGATTCGAAATATCATTCACGCGGCTTCCGACTCCCACATAGAGCGGGAGCTCCGGCATCCGCCGCTTTGCGCGGCGGGTCATTCCGGCAACGATCTCGTCCACTTCCTGCTCCGTGATCGCATTTACTACCAGCATAAAATTGGAATCATAGTACATAAAATTCCCGTTGTGGGTAATATTTTCCAAATACACCTCTACACGGTAGGATAGTTTCTGCCGCTCCACAGTGTCCATTTCGTCCAGACAGTCCGTGGTGATCAGAATTACCTGAAATACCCCGTCCACATCAAAATAGGGCAGCAGTTTCTGCCTGTATTCCTCCTGGTTAGCCGTTTTTTCGACGGCCTGAATCAGCGCTCCGGAAATCTCCTTGTCCGCAGTTCCCTGCATAAAAATCCGGATACTGAAATCCTTGATCACATCCGTCAGATGAATCTCCCAGGGAATTGTCAGAAGTGGGAAATCATTTTCGTCACAGTACTCCATGAGATGCCTCGGTATTTCCCGAATATAACTGCCGGTATTGATGATCAGCCCGGCTGCGTGACGGCGGATCAAAGCCTCTATGAGTGTATGCAGCTTTTCTGTGGTATCAAATCCAAGTCCGGTGGTGACGGCCAGCTCTTTTCCCCAAAAGTACTGAATGATCACCGTATCTTCCACCATATGTACCCAACTGATGGAATTGGACCAGCCATTTTTTCCGGCAATGAATTCCATATGATACTGCTCCTGGGAGATCAGCATCATATCTTGTATTGTGAAGCCCATTTTCATCTCTCCTTTTTTCTCTCTATGCTGCGCTTCATTCATTATAACATTTTTTGTGCTGTCAGCACATATTTTTATTTTATTTTTATATTTTAAATCCATTGGAAAATTCTGCAATTATGGTATGATACAGATAACAAGAAAAGAGCAGGGACACTGCCAGAGAATAGAAAAAGGAGGCGTTTTTTATGATTACATTTTGTGCGGCAATGGAAACACCGAAGCAGCCTGAGGTTCCGGAATGGATGCGTGAAGAGCGCTACATGTACTGCGACCAGTCCGTAACAGATCAATATTCCGAAAAGACTTCCGGAATATATGAGAAAATAAAGAAGTTCTTTGCTTAAGTAGCATTGCAATCAGCCAGAAGTGATATCGGGGCACTTTCCAGTAGGAAGGTGCCCCGATCTTTTATCTACCCCAAGGTTACAGTTCACTGGCCAGCCAGCGAACTGTAACGAATCCGGCCTATTTAAAGTTGCCTTACGGCAAGAGGCCGGATTCCAGCCCCAATACATACTGGCCTGTGACCGTGCAGCGTGGTGCACGGTCCAGGAGTGAACTGTAACACACTCTCAAACACGGCGGCAATTATTTGATACTTATCTTGTATTTTCCCCCTGTCTGTGTTATAGTAGCTAAGGCTGAAATGCTTATATTCTAGCACCTTCAGACTATTAATACCGTGTGTTCGAGACCTTCCACACGTAAAACAAAACTAAAGGAGAAGAATCAAATGAAAACAACCAAAACTCTCAGTGTGCAATTCATTGCACAGGCGGCCATGATCGCCGCCATCTATGTGGTACTGACTCTTATCTTCGCGCCTTTCGGCTACGGAGAGGTCCAGGTACGTATCTCTGAAGCTCTGACGATCCTTCCGGTCTTCACTCCGGCGGCGGTTCCCGGACTGTTCATCGGCTGCCTGCTCAGCAACATCCTCGGCGGATGCATTGTCCCTGACATCATCTTCGGAAGCCTTGCCACCCTGCTTGGCGCCGTATTTACGTACATGCTGCGCAATCAGAGCAGATTCCTCGCACCGGTCCCGCCGATTCTTGCCAACGCTTTGATCATGCCCTTTGTTCTGAAATTCGGTTATCAGGTACCTCTCCCGATTCCATTTATGATGCTGACAGTGGGAATCGGCGAAATCATTTCCTGCGGAGTGCTCGGCCTGATTATCTATGCGGCCCTGTCCAGGTACAAGAGCATGATATTCAGACCGGTATCATAAGGAGTTGTCGATAAATAGAATAACCTGCAGACTATCGTATTCAAAACGGGACATGGTTCCTCGGAACCTGCCCCGTTTTTTAGTCAATTTTTCGTAATATTTTTTCTATTTCACATATCCGATAAATGTATTTCCTCCGCCTGCCGCAATGGCGTCCATCTGTCCTGTACCGATCGTAAACTCCTGTCCATTGTCCGGATCTACATAGGTCACGGTGTCATAGTCGTATCCGGTCAGAAGGATCGCATGACTGGGATCCGTCATGGTGATAACCGGCATCCCCTTGCTGATAATATACAGCACCTGGCTCAGTGTGCATCCGGTCAGGTCGATTCTCTTCGCCCCGTACTGCTCCATATACTGCACGCAGGCTTCCATGGAGGACTGCCCCTCTGCTTTCTGAAATGGCTGTACCTCCGTATAGTACACTAGATCCCGGTTCCCCTTCTCCCATATGTAGGACTGCTCCGATGAGATGACCACACCGGAGATCTGCTCTGCCTTCTGAATCGCATAAGCCGCCCTGTCATAGATTTCCACCAATTTTCCTACACCGTAGACATAGAACTTATCCTTCTTCACCTTATCGTCAAATGAAATGGTAATCGGCTGGTTCTCCATCACCTTTTTGGGGCGCAGGATTTTGGGCGTAAATTCTTTGAGTCCATCCGCAAATGTAAGACGCATCTGCTTTTCTTTCAGAACAGTGGAAAATGTCTCTGCCGTCACTTTTGATTCCTTGCGTTCCTCGTTGTTGGTGACATAATCCTGGGGCATTCCTGTGTAGACATCCCCTTCTTTTGACAGGCGGTTGAGCGTCATAAATCCCTTTTCTATCAGAACATCGGAAATGTATATCCCGTCCTGCTTATAGTTCTTTTTCACCTTGTTGGAGGTATCCCGGATCTCCAGCTCGTACATCGGTAAAATAGGATCTCCGGCAATGGTTGTCCCCTGGTCATCGGTACGCAGATATCCGCAGACAAAGTCGTTATACACAAATCCCAGAGGGCGTATTGCCATGTCCGGCGTCTCCTTCTCGTCCTTTTTGTCTCCAAAACCGCCGAAATTCCAGCCCTTGCTCTTCTCTTCTCCGTCTTCCCTGTCGGCTGTTACGGTATAAGATTCCCCGTTTGCCAGATTCAAAACCTGAACCTCTGTTGACGTATTCAGTTCCCCGTCAAGCTGAAATGCCATCAAATGCCCGTCATCTGACACGACATACTGGCCTTCCTCCAGATCCTCGGCCAGGATGTCCTGCTTCTCCTTCTCCAGATCGACCTGATACAGCACTCCCCCGGCAAGGACATAAAGAAGCTGCTGCTCCTGGTTGAAGTATACCATCTTTCCCAGCTCATCCTCGGCAATCGCAAACGCTTTTGTACTTGGGATAAATGGCTTCTCTTCTACCGCGTTATTCCCAATATTAAAGTAATATACATCCAATCACACCAAG
>VSNK01000373.1 GCA_009774255.1 Faecalicatena sp. | reverse complement strand
GGGATTCAGAAGAATAAATGTCCCCGCAGCAAGCTGCAGGGACATTTATTCGCTGGAGTGTCGCAGAGTGCCATACTCTGCGCTAAGAATCAAAATCATTAGATAAAATAAGGATATTCTATAAAGTGACTGAAAAATCTGACTGCTCAGCTGAAGCAGTCCATGATTTTTAACCGGTTCATATTTTCTTTTTTTAGGTTCATATTCGGATGTACATAGCGGTCAAGAGTAACAGAAATACTGGCGTGTCCAAGGATTTCGCTTAAAGTTTTCACATCGAATCCGACCTCTATACATCGCGTCGCAAAAGTATGTCGGAGTGTATGAAAATGAATATCTTCAATACCACATTCCCTTGCATATTTCTTTAGATATCTCTGTAGTTTACGAGGTTCCATACAGTGCTCGTTTCCGGTCAGCACAAAATGCTCCGGAGCATTTTGATAAAAACGGCCACACAAGGCAGCGATATCCGGCATAAGAGGTATTGTTCTCCGGGATTTATTGCTTTTGGGCGATCCGATCATCAAAATTGTTTTTGAATTTCCCTGTGAATCTATATTTTTAATACGCTGTACCGTAGCGTTCACACGGATGATTTCCTCCGTAAATGATATGTCCTTCCAGCGCAGCGCACAGATTTCACCGATCCGCATCCCCGTCCTGAGAGCTAAGTATACGGCAAATTTACCAAAATCTATTTCTTTCGACAGATATAAAATAAGATCTTCTTCCTCCTGTTCTGTCAGAATCCGGATATCTTTTGAGGCTTCCCGCGGATAGATGATCTCTACACGAGACAATTCCCCGCCGGTCTGCCGGTCTATATATGTAATGATGGAGCGGACACATGTCAGAATATCGCGTACGGATTTGATGGAAAGCCCTTTTTCATTTAACATATATTGTGAAAACGCAGAGATTTTTTCCGTAGAAACAGCTTCCGGACGAACTTCTCCCATATAAGGCTTGATGTGATTTTCTATGCAACTTAGATATTTTACATAACTTGAAGTTCTTAACTGTGTACTGCGCAAATTCAGCCAGCAGTCACAATAATAAGAAAAATCTTTTGTGTTTTTGGGAGAAGTTAAAGTTGTTCCGGACAAAACTTTAGATTTTGCTTCCGTAACCTTGGCTTTCGCCTCTGCGTATGTTTTTCCGTAACAGAATCCATATTTGATTTTTCCGGCGCTGTCCCGCCCTTTCTCATAACGAGCCTCCCATCGGCCGTCTTTCCTTTTAAAAATATTTTCACCCTTTGCCATGTAAATCCCTCCTGCGCACTGTCTATAGCTCTGCAACAAAATCTATACCTTGTGAAACGGCCGAATGGCCATAATGGGATGCCCTTGGGTATACCTTGTGAAACGGCCGAATGGCCATAATGGGATGCCCTTGGGCATACCTCGTGAAACGATGGCCATAATGAGCTGCCCCTGGGTATAGAATTTTTACATTTTTATTATAACGAAATTTGACTGCGCCGGAGACTGCAGAAAAGTGATATCTTACCGACGCTTACAAACTTTATCCCAAAAAAAATGTGAATTATCCCACTTTATAGATTTTTGAGTCGGAATTATGCTATAGTAAGCCAGAAAATAAACAAGGAATTTGGAAGTATTAGAGGTGGCTTTTTGACAAATATTGATATTACATAATTTTTGTGTTAGTATTTACCTTAATATTGAATAGAGGGTGTCGCATAGTATGGCACTCTGCGACACTCCAGCGAATAAATGTCCCTGCAGCTTGCTGCGGGGACATTTATTCTTCTGAATCCCGTCTTGCCCTCAAGACCTCAACCTTACATTCGTAACGTTTGTTTTCGTCCTTTCGGTTATATGCAATGCCTACTGCGAGAATCCGTCCAGTACACTTTGGTTCTTCCCCTAATTTTCCGTCAAAGTTCTGGGCATATCGTCTGTCCTTGATCTGCCGTATTGCATTGTCTGCCGTATCGTCAACTTTCAGTTCGATAATGATACCGTCGTTTTCCTTTTTGTAAGGATAGAATATATAGTCTACACATCCCGTTCCTGAGTGGTCCTCCAGCCGGATATCATAATATTCCCGTGCCTGGAGGTATACAAAGGTAATAACTTTGGACAATTCCGCCTCATTGCTGTATCTGATCAGCGGGCTTTCCGTATTGTGCACGCGCTCCAGAAGTTCAACCATTGTATCTGTATCCCCGCTTTTTGTCGCCGCAAGCATTTTACCCGATTCCTCTGCCAGACGGTTGATATAGCCAAAATCCGATCTCTTTCTTACCATTTCCGCGAACTTATCCATCAATTCCTTATTCGGAATAGAAACATATCCATCGGCATAGCTCAAAAAACCATATACGACCATAGCCGAAAAAATCTCATCCTTTGTGGTAAGCTCCATGGAGACGGAAGCATATTCCTGCACATTTGCTGGCACAGGTGTTCCACTCATCATGAGCGCAATATCCTCCCTCATATTGGCAATATCATTTTTTACATAATAATAAATTTCGTCATAGGGCCCGGAATTTGTCCAGTAGCTTCCGATCTGATTGTACTCCAGCGCACCGACTACCGAACGGGGATTGTATAGCCTTCTTCCGGACATCGTCTGATAGCCGTTATACCAGAGCCTCAGGTCGCCGCGGGACACCTTTGGATTGTCTTCCAGTTTTATATACCGCTGATATAATACATCTACCTCTCCATCCGTAAAGCCAAAATATTCACTGTACTTTTCCATTGTTGCCATCGAAAACTCAAAAAACATATTCAGTTCCGAACCGCTGGAATATTTTGAAATCGGAAGGATACCTGTCATATAAGCCATCTCCACATACGGCTGGTCCTTCAAGAGGATACTGAGGAACCTGGTAAAAGCATCCTTGTCCTCCTGTGAAACAAATTTCTGGTGGTAAATATAATCCCACTCATCAAGTATAAAGACAAACGTTTCATCATCACAGTATTCATAAATCTTTGTTAACGCGTCCCAGACAGCATCATCATTTTCAATCGCCGCGTCAGGATACGCTTTCTTTAGATCTGTAAGAAGAAGTCTCGTCACCCTGGAAATATACTGTTCAAAGCTCGTGATTCCGTCCGGCATCTCACTAAATGTAATCCGAATCACGTTGTGCTGGTTCAGATGCTTTTCATACCATTCATATTGCGAGGCCTTTAAACGGTCAAACTCTTTACTGCTGTCCACACCCTTTCCCAAATAAGAAGCAATCATATTCGCCATCGCCGTCTTTCCAAAACGGCGGGGCCTGGTAATGCAAATATATTTGAGACCCTTTCTTTTATGAGTTCCGTCTTTTTCAGTTCTATTATTTCCTTTTTCCAATATTGGCACAATCTCATCCAGAATATCCGTCTTATCAACGTAATATGTCAGCGCACAATCCTCCTGAAATAAACCATATGCTTTTTTTCCATTCAAATATATTCCCATTTTGTCAGTACGCTCCTTTCCGAATCTGTTTCATCAGCCTCGCGAAGGCTATAAATCTTTTTTGATTATAGCATGCTATTGCTTTTAATTCCAGATTTAAAATAATTCCGTCTGACATTTTCCGTGGTTTATATGCATCACAGCATAGGCATTTCCAAAAGGGGATGATATGATAAAAAAAACAGTTGAATTTATAGAAAACGTTATGGAGGTTTACTATGCTGAGTATATATCTGTGAAAAATGGATGACGCCATTTATCATCCTCCGACCTATTTTGACAACTGATATGAGGATGAATGGATCACTGACGAGCTGTCAGTGGAAATGATCCGGGACGTGGATCAATCGGAAAGAAATAAGGAAATAATTCTCAGAAGTATAAAAGGAATACGATTTCTGATTTGCAATGTCAATCCTGCTTCAGACATAGAAAACCACCCTGAATCTAAGGAACTGTTCATAAATAACTTATATATCTGACTTGTCTCAATATCCATCTGCCGCATCAGAAAATCTTGACGCAGCCCACTGCGCCTGCGATTTTCCTCTTTGCAGATAAATATTGATCCTGCGCCATCTGTACAAGTTATTTATGCACAGTTCCTTAGCGAACTCCAGGGTGGTAATTCTATATTATACGTTCTTTACTTTTTCACAATCTTCACTTCCGTGCTGTCGTCTCCTCCAAGCTCCACACTGACACTCAGTTTCCCGCTCAGGTTGGTCTTCATCGTCCCTGCCGACGTTTTGCCGACCACGACCTCATATTCACTCTCCGGCTGAAGCTCCACAGTAAAATGCACATCCTCCGGAGCGGAAATCTTAAAAGCAACCCCCATATCCGTAGCTTTGAAATTCTCCACCGCGCTGCCCGGAACCGACTCATATACGAACATCCCGTTCCTTTCCAGCTTGGTGATTTCAGCAAATGTTTTTACTTTATAAAGATCGCCTTCAAATTCGAAATTATCTAACTTTGTCTTCGATGCCAGTGTGTAATCTCCAAAGCTGATTGTTCCATCCTTTTCCGCACGTAATAATTCCTCTACTCTTGCCATGTCTGTATCCTCCTAAGTATTCTGAGAAAGTCTTTTGTTGTCCATATTATAC
>VSNK01000372.1 GCA_009774255.1 Faecalicatena sp. | reverse complement strand
CCGTCGGTTAGCAGACGCACAGCTGACACGAATATCGAGCACTATTACTTCAAGATTAATGCAATGATGTACTAGAACCTTTTTATTCCGCTTCCTTCTCTACAAAGTTTCTTAAATACTCCTGTGCGCCCTGATCCGGAGCATTGCTGCAGAACTCTGTAAGCCATTGTTCCTGCCGCCTGATATCATCTTCATATTCCGCCGCTTCCATCGGAACGCTCCTTTCCTCCGATAACAGCTCCAAAATTCTCAATTGTTTCTGAAACCGTATGGAATATTGATTCCACATCTTCAGATTAAAATGAATCAGTCCCAAAAAGGAGGTAATGTAGATCAGTCTGTCAAAATCGGAAAAAGTCATTTTTTCCGTTCCTGACAACAGAGCTCTGTCCCTGCTCCCACATAAATATAAAAACGCAAACTGCTCCATATCTTCCTGCCGCATATAGGTTCCTCTTTCATAGACTCCCGCATTTACAGCACTTCCCATACGCCCTTTTCATCCTGATCTGTAAATGTCCGTCTCGTTTTTACAACCAATTTTACACATTTATAGAAATAAAATCAACAGAAAGTTGCAAAACGATACATTGTGAAACAGATTATGTTACTATTCAAGGTGCCCTGCTCCCCGCTGCAAGGCATCCGGCCAGTAAAATAGCGGTTTCAGGCATCCAGCCCGTCTACACTCCGTTCCGGTCCGTCCTAAACAAGCGTCACAGGCGTTTAGGACCGCCGAAAGCGACTTTTCAATGGGCTGGATGCGTTACAGTTTGCGGCCGGTTAGGCCGTGAACTGTAACCAGATTATAGTTACAGTTCACTGTCCAGTCAGCGAACCGTAACGAATCCGGCTCACACTACTGGTCACGTCACCACCAGCTTCATCGCCCATGCTGGCACCTCCGCATCCTGATAATCTTCCTGCATGAATACAAAAGCCGTCTGGTATCCCGGCACTTTCTTCGGATAGATTCCATACCCGTCCGTAAAATAGATCAGTCCTCCAAGCTTTGCAAGCTCACCCTGCCTGAGCAAATCGTCCACATATTCAAACGCCGGACGGAAATCCGTTCCTCCTTCTCCATACAGCGTCAGGCCGTCCATATACTCCTTCAATTCTTTCTCACAGCTAATCTTTACGGCAGACCTTACAGCCTCGTCACATTGAATGATACGCACATTGATTTTACGGAAAAAGCTTTCATTCTCACTGAGTACCTCGTAGGTCACCTCAAGGAACCTGCGCACCAGTTCCCCGGAGCATGACATGGATGTATCAATCACCACCGCAAATTCTTCTATTTTTTTTACCTCTTTTGTCTCCTGCGGCTCGATGAGCGGCATATTCCCATAAAGGGATAGTCCATAAGTATAAAATGTATAATCAAAGGAATCCGGATCTATCCCCATTTCTTCCCTCAGCACGGAAAATTTTTTCAAAAATGACCGGTAATCATGCTTTTTTCGATTCTCGATCTTCATCTGGCCGAGCAGATCTCCGTTTTTCTCGGCAGCCTCTTTTGAAAAGGTTTCCAGATCTGTTTCCATCTGTTCGTCGATATCCTGCCATTTCTTCTGAAGAGCGGCACTCGAATCCGGCTTTTTGTCCGTCTGATGATCCGGCCAGTATTGATGATCATCCACATAAAACTCCTGTTCCAGCTTTGTCAGTCCCTTTTCATCGATCTGCCATTGGATCATCAATTGAAAAATCCGCTCCGCATGCAGTGTCTTTCCTTCGGCTTCCAGTTTCCGGTAGGTTTCTCTGCGGAGCAGGCTCCGGGAGCAGCGCACCGATCGATAATAATTACCATCAATCAGATGTTCCGCGGCAATGTCGCAGCTAAGATTCCACAAACGTGTGAGCGCATCCGGTAAACAGTCTGACCGCTTATCCTCCTGCCATGCCGCTGCCTGATATTCTTTCCACATATGCCGGAAAATACAGTGGTACACCATGTGTAGATAGCCGCGGTTCACATGGATCCGATTCTGGCGGTACAGCCCGCCCAACTGCTGAGGATGAAAATAGATTATCGCTCCATCTGTCCCAAAGGGACTGACTCCCGTATCCATCTGATACACAAAGCTGCACAGCGCAACATCCAGAAACCGCATTCCCAGATACAGTTCATCCCGCGCTGCCTTCCATATTTCAATTCCGAGCAGTTCCAGCCGCCCGGCCGCTTCTTTCTTTTCCATTTGAACGGTTCCTCTCTTTCCTACTCTATCTTATACTCACGGCCAATGATATCTGCCATGAGTATCGCGCCAGCCGCAAATTATGACAGTTTTCTACATTCTAAACTTTTTGTTTATAATTTTTCTACTTCTTTTATAAAATAAAAACACTTTGGACACATTTTTCTCTTATACTAAATGTCAGATAGTTGATGAAACAACTATCTCCCCCCTCATAAAGTTTAGACATCCGGGGAGAGATTCCTGGGTGTCACACTTTACTCTCATTCCTTTTTAGATAACTATAAAACAAGAAGTCCGCTAACCTCAGGGTTAGCGGATTTCTTTGTTCAAACACCAACTTCCCACTATGGTTCTACCGTAAAAATCTCTTCAATCGTGACATGAAAGACCTTTGCGATATTCCATGCCAGAACCAACGACGGATTGTATCTGCCCTTTTCCAGATTCCCGATGGTCTCCCTGCGCACACCGACCAACTTCGCCAGTTCCTCCTGTTTCATATCATATCTGGCCCGGTATTCCTTAATTCTGTTTTTAATCATTCGCCAGCTCCTCTTTGTTCCTTCCACTCCATTCCAACCAGTGAAAATGTAAACGAAAACGCGGACACAACAAAGCTCATCGCAAATGCCGCAGGGATTGCCGAGGAAGTATTCCAGGCCGCAGAACAAAGGAACATGGATGGAACAAGAGAAATCATTCCCAGCATAAATGCGACGGTCGCGGCTCTTTGGACATTTAACAGAAATAGTTCATCCGGAATTACCCGGAAATATCGAATGAAATAAAGAAATCCTAAAAATCCAAACAGTCCGCTGTTCTCACTTTTCCAGCCCAATACTGCGATCAGAGAAAGAAGTGACAAAAACCCCAAATAATTAACCTGCTTCATAAAAATTCCTCCTATGTGGTGCATTTTTCTCTTTATGTTATAAATATACCACGTATCAAAAATAAAATCAAGATCATATATTGCCAAATCAGTTCATATATGGGACAATAGTTATACTGCGCGGCAGATTTCATCGGCCGTGAGTATAATAAAAGTTTATTTCATGACAGATCCTAAGATTCAGGAAAGGAATATTGCCAATGATCATTAAAAATGGATTTTTTATGGAGCCCGGCACACATACGTCTTTCAAAGCTGATCTGCGCATTGCGGACGGCATCATAGCGGAAATCGGTCCGAACCTGGCTGCTGCTTCTCAGGAAGAATGTCTGGACATTGAGGGGCTTGTTGCTGCCCCCGGTCTGATCGACACCCATACGCATTTCCGGGATCCCGGTTTTACTTACAAAGAGACGCTCCACACAGGCGCCCTAGCTGCGGCGAAGGGCGGATTTACTTCTGTCATCTGCATGGCCAACACCTCACCGGCCGTAGATTCGGTTCCGTTGCTGCAGGATATTCTGGAACGGGCAAAAGAAGAAAAAATCCGTATCTTACAGGCCGGGGCCGTTTCACAGGGGCTCAAAGGACAGGTACCAACCGACATGCACGGCCTCCGTGATGCCGGTGCCTGCGGATTTACGGATGACGGAATTCCCCTTACAAATGCCGCGTTCTGCTACCAGGCAATGAAGACCGCCAAAGAACTGGGTGTGCCCATCAGCCTCCATGAAGAAGATCCTGCATTTATCAAAAATAACGGAATCAACCACGGAGCAATCTCCGGCCGGATGGGGCTCTACGGCTCCCCGTCCATAGCGGAAGAATCCATCGTTGCACGAGACTGTATGCTGGCACTGCGCGCAGGCGCGGATGTGGTCATACAGCATATCAGCTCCCGATATTCCGTGGAGCTTATACGGACTTTCCAGGCGATGGGGGCACATATCCACGCCGAAGCGACCCCCCATCATTTCACTTTGACAGAGGATGCTATACTTTCCCACGGCACCCTTGCGAAAATGAATCCTCCGCTTCGCACGGAAGAGGACCGCAGGGCGATTATCCAGGGTCTTGCGGACGGCACGATCGACATCATCGCGACAGACCATGCCCCCCACAGCATTGCGGAAAAGGAAAAAGATTTTCCCGATGCTCCCAGCGGCATCATCGGACTGGAGACCTCACTGAGCCTTGGAATCACATCACTGGTCCGCCCCGGTCACCTGAGCCTCCTGCAGCTTCTGGAAAAGATGACCGTCAATCCGGCACGGCTCTACCATCTGCCCGGCGGCAGCATAGAAAAGGGCCGCCCGGCGGATCTTGTGATCTTCAATCCCGAAGAACAGTGGAGACCTGAAAACTACCTTTCCCTTTCCTCCAATTCCCCGTTTACGGGAAAAAAGTTGTATGGAAAAGTAAAATATACAATATGTAACGGATGCGTAGTATATTCAGAAAAGTTCTAAAT